>JAODAY010000186.1 GCA_025463665.1 Microbacteriaceae bacterium | reverse complement strand
GGTCGCGAACCCGAGCGACGAAGGCACGACGATGAACCTCCTCGCCCCCGTGGTAGTGAATGCGACATCGGGGCGCAGTGCGCAGGTCATTCTCGAGGGCCAGGACTGGCCGTTGCGCGCACAACTGAGGCGCACCGCCTGACTCCGGCCGGGTGATCCGCTCGCTCCTACCCCATTGTCGACGGTCCATGGTGGGGGTGGTGCCGTCGATGGGGCTCGGTCTAGTCTTCTGGGACTTGATGACGCGTTGAACGTGTCAGCATCGCGCAACTAACCCAAAGGAGGGAGATTGCAGATGAGCATCACTGAAGACCGCAATGATGAGCAGACCATGACCGGCTCGATTGAGTGGAAAGCGGAACAGGCTGGACTGTGGGTCGCACGCAGGAATGGTGACTTCGTCGGAATGATCGAGGCGAGATGGGGCAGCGGATTCGCCGCAACGACGCGGTTGGCCAAGCCCCTCGGGACCTTCACGACCGTCGAAGAGGCGCAACACGCGTTGGAGCAATCGCTGATTTCCTGAAGCCACAAGCCGCGATTACAGTTCGGCTTCGCTCACCTCGAACGTGTTGCACGCCTCCGGTCCGCCGTTGTAGCCGGCCAGGAACCATCTCTGCCGCTGCTCGCTCGAACCGTGCGTCCACGTCTCGGGGTTTACCTCGCCGGTCGCCGCAGCCTGAATGCGGTCGTCGCCCACAGCGGCGGCCGCACTCAGGGCGTCGGCGACCTGCGCATCGGTCACCGGCTCGAGAAACGGCGTGCCCGACTCATCGACGATCGTCGCCGCCGCACCCGCCCAGGCGCCCGCGAAGCAGTCGGCCTGCACTTCGAGCCGTATCCCGTCTGAGCCGGGACCGCTCTGCTGCAGGTCGAGGCCGTTCATGGTGCCGCTGACGTTCTGCACGTGGTGACCCCACTCGTGCGCGACGACGTACATCTGCGAGAGCGGGCCGCCGGAGGAGCCGAACCGGGACTGCAGCTCGTCGAAGAACGTCGTGTCGATGTAGATCAGTTCGTCGGCGGGGCAATAGAAGGGTCCGGTGGCAGACGTGGCCCCGCCGCATCCGGTGTTCGTCTGATCTGAGAACAGGATGACTTCGGCGGGACGATAGGCCACGCCCGAGTCGGTGAGGGTCGCGCTCCAGTACGTGTCGAGGGAATCGACTGCCCCGTCGATTCGGCAGGTGAGGGTGGCGTTGGACTCTGCACCGGACTGACACTCGGTGACGACCTCGTCAGCGCCCTGTTGGGCGGACCCGCCGCCGGCGAGACCCGTGAGGTCGACGCCGAGGAACTGCGACAGCAGGAAGAGCGCGATGACGGCGACTCCCCCACCGCCGGCAACTACCCCCGTGGTGCGCCCGCGGCGCCGAACTTTGCCGGAGTTGGTCCTGGCGTTGTCGTTGAACGTCATTCGGCTACGTTACCTTCGCCTGCCCGCCACCCGCGGGCTGCCGCGCTCTCGCGTGTCAGCGGCCCTGAATTCGCAGAGGGCCCTGGATGCCCTCCCACACCCCGACCCCCGCGCGCCTCCCCCCAAAGGGGGGATGCAGAGCCTATAGACCATAGCAATAACCTCGCACTGTCTCCCCCAGTACTGGGGTATTCGTCCCCGATATTACGAGGCAACACCTAGCCCTGTCGACTACTACCCAAGTCGAACTGCCTCGATGAGAGCGACACAAGCACCGCCCCCCACGGTGTTCTTTGTTGTACCCGTTTATACCCGATTGCAGGAAAACAGATGGTTGAATTTGCGGTTACCCGAGACCGTTCTCCCCACCCCCGGTTCCGACAACACACCCCAGAAGCCGTTACCCTCGCCTCAGACCCGACCCGAATCGCACAGACGCCGACGAGTGGGTTGACGTGGGCGAACGGTTACCGGGCCCGGTTGCGTTGGAGTGACGGCTTGATCGTCACGCTGGCGGTGGGTGCCGCGTTCTTCGTGCGGTTCGGCGTGACCGACGTCACGGCATACACGAGCCCCGTCGCAAGCAGGTTCGCGACGATGTCTCTCCTCGTGATTCTCGTCTGGAGCGCCACAATCAGCGTGTTCCGCAGCCGAGACCTTCTTGTCATCGGCGTCGGCACCGGCGAATACCGGCGTGTGGCGCATGCCACTACGACCACGTTCGGGCTGCTGGCGATCGCGTTCCTTGTTTTCCAGGCGGAGACGGCGCGCTGGTTCTTCACCATCGCGTTCCCGCTTGGACTAGTGGGACTGCTGCTCAGCCGCTGGATGTGGCGGCAGTGGTTGACGACCCAGCGCACATTCGGCCACTTCCTTTCCCGCGTGATCGTCGTCGGGTCACGCGTCGACGTCGAGAAGGTAGTGCGCCAGATTCGTTCGAACACCGGCGCCGCCTACACCGTGGTGGGCGCCGTTGTAGAGAACGCCGACTCGACCAACGCCCGCGAGCTGTTCAGCGACCTCGCGGTGTCCTCCGACCTCGGCGGCGTCGCGCAGTTCGCCCGGACGCTCGGCGTCGATGGCGTCGTTGTTGCCGGTCAGCCGAGCGGCGGCAGCGAGTACATTCACGACCTCGCATGGCACCTCGAGGGCGGCAGGACCGAGTTGATCCTCGCTACCTGCCTCGCCAACGTGGCCGGCCCGCGCATTCACTTCCGGCCGGTGGAGGGGCTGCCACTCATCCACGTGGAGATTCCGCAGTTCGACGGCGGCAAACACCTCGTCAAGAGGGTCATGGATGTCACGCTCGCCGGTCTCGCGCTCCTCTTCCTCAGCCCGGTCTTCGCCATGCTCGCGGTGCTCATCCGACTGGACAGCGAAGGCTCGGCGCTGTTCTCCCAGGAACGGGTGGGTCGCGACGGCAGGATTTTCCGCATCTACAAGTTCCGCTCCATGGTCTCGGCGGCTCCCGAACTGCTCGCCGACCTGATCGCCAACAGCGAGGTAAACGGGGTGCTCTTCAAGATGAAGAACGACCCCCGCGTCACCCGGGTGGGCCGAACACTGCGCAAGTTCTCGCTCGACGAGCTGCCCCAGCTCTGGAACGTGCTGAGGGGCGACATGAGCCTCGTCGGTCCGCGCCCGCCGCTTCCCAAAGAGGTCAGCACCTACGAGGACCACGTGCACCGCCGTCTGTATATCAAGCCGGGTCTCACCGGCATGTGGCAGGTCAACGGACGCTCCAACCTCAGCTGGGAGGAGAGCGTACGCCTCGACCTCTACTACGTGGAGAACTGGTCGCTCCTTGGCGATCTCATCATTCTGTGGCGCACCGTCAAGGTCGTCACCCAGCCGGTCGGAGCGTATTGATGACTGCAATTGACATGCACGAGGCGGATGACACGGCCGAGGTTCCCGCGAGAATCGCGCTCACCGCCGATGTCGACCCGCGCGCCCGCATCGGGCCCAACAGCCTCATCTGGCACCTCGCCCAGGTGCGCGAGTATGCGCAACTCGGCAGCGGATGCGTCATCGGCCGCGGAGCCTACATCGGCCCCGCGGTCATCGTCGGGCGCAACTGCAAGGTGCAGAATTACGCCCTCATCTACGAGCCGGCCCTTCTCGAAGACGGCGTCTTCGTCGGCCCGGGCGCCGTGTTCACCAACGATTCCTACCCACGCGCGGTGAGTGTCGACGGCACCCGCAAGACCAACGACGACTGGCAGGCGGTGGGGGTGACGGTGCGCACGGGGGCGTCTATCGGCGCACGGGCCGTGTGCGTCGCCCCGATCACGATCGGCCGCTGGGCCCTCGTGGCGGCGGGCGCGGTCGTCACGAAGAACGTGCCCGACTACGCGGTGATGGTCGGCGTTCCCGCGCGCCGCACCGGCTGGGTGGGCCGGAGCGGCCATCCGTTGCGCCTCGAGGACGACGGCGTCTACGTCTGCCCGGAGACGGGCGATCGATACCACGAGTCAGAAGGGGTGCTGTCAGCGCTATGAGTACTACGCGAGCTGGACAACGGTCGAGGGCGGCACTCGTCGGGGCGGTGGCCTCCATCGTCGTCCTGAGCGCTGCCGCGCTCACCTTCTCCTCCCCTCCCCGGGCGGCCGTCGGAAACGAGACGGGGGCGGCCGGTTCCGCCGTTTCGCCCCTTATCGACATGCCGGACCCGCTCGAGATCATCCCCATGGAGGTGCCACGCGACGGGTCCGGCGCCGCACCCACCACGCCGCCCGCGCAACCGCTCGAGCCGGTGCTGGAGGGCGACCCGCCCGCCCCCGCTCTGGCGGCGGGAGTACTCGTGCGCGGGTTCCCGTCCGTGATCCCGGTGTTCGCGGCCTCACGAATCACAACCTCGACCGTCACTGCGAGCGGCCCCATCGTGCAGGGCACCTTGGACGCAACCGTGAGCGCGAACTGCGCGCAGGTCGAGGCGTTCTACCAGACCGAGCTCGCGAAGGGCGGGCTCGCATCGACCACTCTCGACGCGGCGGCCAAGGCCGACTCGGTGTCATTCACGCGCGGCAACGACAACGTCACCCTCACGCTCACCCCCCTGCCCGACGGATCCTGCCGGTACTCGGTCTTCGCCGTACTGGTGACGGCAAGCTGAGTCGACGGATCCGACACTCGTGTACATCTCCTTCGACCGTAAGCGCGTCGCCGCTCCGGCGAGCGCGAGCCCCGTGTCACGAGTCTCATCGACGGTCGTCATCCTGGGCGTCGTCAGCTTGTTGACGGATGTCTCGTCCGAATCCGTCGCATCGATCCTGCCGCTCTACATCACCGGGGCGCTCGGCCTCTCGACCATCGCGTTCGGATTCATCGACGGCCTCTACCAGGGGGTCAGCGCCATCGTGCGCATCGGCGGCGGCTGGGCCTCCGACCGCTCCGACCAGCCCAAGTGGATCGCGGTCTTCGGCTACGGCGTCTCGGCGCTGGCCAAGGTCTGGCTGCTCATCGCGAGCGGATTCGCGGCGGTGGTCGGGGTGATCACCGTTGACCGGCTCGGCAAGGGGGTGCGCACGGCGCCCAGGGATGCCCTCATCACCGCGGCATCCGACGACAGCAATCTCGCCCGGTCATTCGGGGTGCACCGCACGCTCGACACCATCGGCGCCGCGGCCGGACCCCTGCTCGCTTTCGTCATCCTCTCCGTCCTCCCCACCGGCTACGAGGTCGTCTTCGTTGTCTCGCTCTGCTTCGCCGTTCTCGGGGTGGTGCTGCTCGCCCTGCTCGTACCCGCACGCCACCCCCGCGCCGAGCGGGTCTCCCGCGGCGAACCCCGCGCGCCCTTCCGATGGCGCAACCTGGCCGAACCGCGACTGCGCCGCCTCATGCTCGCCGCCGGCATGCTCGCCGTGCTCACCGTCGGGGACGGCTTCATCTATCTCGTTCTGCAGGACCGCAGCTCGTTCGCCGCGCAGTGGTTCCCGCTGCTCTACGTCGGAACCAACGTCGCCTTCTTCCTCTTCGCAATGCCCCTCGGGCGGCTCGCCGACCGCCTCGGACGCGCCAGGGTCTTCGTCGTCGGGCACGTCGCGCTACTCGGCGCCTACGCCTTCGCCGCCCTGCCCGTCGGCGGCATCGTCATCACCGTCGCATGCCTGCTGCTGCTCGGCGCGTTCTATGCGGCGACCGACGGGGTGCTCGCCGCCCTCGCCGGCGAATTCGCGCCCGCCGGAAACACCGCAAGCGGCATCGCGGCAGCCCAGACCGTGGTCGCGGTCGGCCGGCTGATCGGCGCGACGAGCTTCGGCTTTCTGTGGTTCGCGGCGGGCCGCGAGGCCGCCGTCATCATCGTCGCCATAGCGCTTGCCATTGCGATCCCGCTCATGCTCGTGCTCGTGGGGCCGCTGGTCACCGCGAAGGCCACGACATGAACGGGCGGATGCGGGCCATTGCCGCGGTGCTTGCCACCGTGCTTCTGCTTGGCGGCGCCGCCGCGTACTGCATCACCGCGATCGTCGGCTCCCTGGGCAACCGGTCAGCGGCCAGCGCCCTCCCTGCCACGGTCAGCCACGACGACGACGCGCGCGTGGTGTTCCGCAACACCGACGCCGGCTCGGGTTACGGCCTCGTCGCGAGCGTGCCCGCGGAGCAACCAACGACGACGCGCGATATGACCGGCGTGCCGTGCGACCGGGTGGCGGCGGCGGCGGACTCCCTGCTCTGCCTCAGAATCGACCGCGGCATCCTCACGACCTTCAGCGCCAGCCTCATCGACGGCGACGGCACGGTCGTCGAGTCCTGGCCGCTTCCCGGCATCCCCAGTCGGGCGCGCATCGCGCCTGATGGCAGCCAGCTCGGGTTCACGTCCTTCGTCACGGGCGAGGCATACGCCACCATCGGATTCTCGACCGCGACCCAGATCATCGGTGTCGACGGCACCGACCACGGCAATCTCGAATCCTTCACCCTGCTGATCGACGGCCAGGAGGAATCGAACGTGGACCGCAATTTTTGGGGCGTCACGTTCACCGATGACGACAACAGCTTCTACGCGACCGCCGCCACCGGCGGCCAGACCTGGCTTGTGCGCGGCGACCTAGCGGCGCGCACTCTCATCAGTGTTCGGCAAACAGCGGAGTGCCCGTCGGTTTCCCCCGACGGCACCCGAATCGCGTACAAGAAAAACGTGTCGAACGGCGCGGCGGCCTACTGGTCCGTCGCGGTGCTCGACCTCACGAAAGGAGATGAAACGGTGCTTCCCGACACCAGAAACATCGACGACCAAGTGGAGTGGCTCGATGACTCCACGTTGCTCTACGCCGTTGCCCGCACTGGTGCGGTCGGCGACAGCGACGTGTGGTCCATCGCGGCCGACGGCTCTGCGGCATCCGAAATCTTCATCGAACACGCGTCATCGCCCACGGTGGTTCGGCCATGACCGCCGTTGAGACCTACGCCCAGCCCGTCGAGCGCGTCAACATCGGAGGCTGCCCGCTCGACCTGCGCCTGCACGACGAGGCGATCGACGCCATCCGGCAGCGGGCGACCTCGGTCGACGGCAACCCCCTCGCGGTCGTTTCCGTGAACCTCGACCACGTTCACCACTTCGGTGCCGGCTCGAGGTGGTACGGCACGATCGGCGAGCTGCCGACGACCGTGGAGGACGGAATCGAGTGGCTGAACCTCATCGATGGGGCCCCCCTGGCCACCCAGGCCGAACGGATGACGGGAACCCACTGGCCGCGCCTCGCCGGCAGCGACCTCATCGAAGACATCCTGGCCAACGCCGAACTCGACGGTCTGAGCGTGGGAATCATGGGCGGCAACGAAGAGACCCATGCGGCGCTGCGCGCCACGGTGGGTCGCGGCCACCCCCGGTTGCGCATCGCCGGGCTCTGGGCACCGTCTCGAGATGAGCTCAGCGAGCACGAGGTCGCACACGCCCAGGCGCTCGCGATCGCTGAGGCGGACACCGACATCCTCGTCGTCTGCCTCGGCAAACCACGGCAGGAACTGTGGATCGCGGAGCACGGCGAGGCGACCGGCGCGAGAGTGCTGCTCGCCTTTGGAGCGGTCGTCGACTTTCTCGCCAATCGCATCGAGCGCGCCCCACGCCTGGTGGTCGACGCGAAGATGGAGTGGGCGTGGCGACTGGCCCGCGAACCCCGACGCCTGGCCACGAGGTATCTCGTGGACGGTCCGCCCGCCTACCAAGCTGTGCGGCGCGGTGGGCCGATGGGTGCGAGACGGCCCCTCGTGCGCACGACACCGCCGATAAGCGTGCCGATTGCGGGCGAGCTCGGTGGGCGCTTCTCGAGCGCGAAGCAACAGGCATCGATCGCCGTCGTCATCGTCACCTTCAACAGCGCCCGTCACCTGCCCGAACTCATCGCGAGCCTGCGGGCCGAGACGGCAGACCTCAACCTGCGCGTCATCGTCGCAGACAACGGCTCGACCGACGAGACTCGTGACATCCTCGCCGCCAACCCGGACATCATCAGCATCGACGCCTCCGGCAATCGCGGATACGCGGGCGGCATCAACATCGCCGTCAGCCGCACGCACGCGGCAGACGCGATACTCATCCTGAACCCCGACCTCGTCGTGAGGCGCGGCGCCCTGGTGACGATGCTGGGGCGGCTCGCGACATCCGGAGCCGGCGCGGTGGTGCCGAAGATCCTCGACCCGGAGGGCGCGACCTATCCCTCGTTGCGCCATGAGCCGACAATCCTGCGCGCCGTCGGAGACGCTCTCCTCGGCAGCCACTACCCGCAGCGCCCGACCTGGTCGACCGAGCAGGACGTCGACGTCGAGGGCTATCAGCACGCTCATCTCGCCGAGTGGGCCACCGGGGCCGCGATCCTCATTCACCAGGAGGCCGCACGTGCGGTGGGGGCGTGGGATCCGCAGTTCTTCCTCTATTCCGAGGAGACCGACTTCTTTCGCCGGCTGCGCGGACACGGCTACACGGTCTGGTACGAACCGTCCGCGAGCGTGCAGCACGATCAGGGCGGCTCGGGTGCGTCGACCGAACTCGCCGCCCTCATGGCGGTGAACCGCGTGCGCTACGTGCGCAAGCATCACCCGCGTCGCTACGCCAGGGTATTCCACGCCGCCGTGGTGCTGCACGAGATCATGCGCGCCTATGACCCGGCACACCGGGCCGCGCTGCGCATCCTGCTCGATCGGTCGACGTGGGAGCGCCTCCCCCAGGCGACGGAGTGGCCCGAGATTCCCGCGGATCTCGGCGGCACCATCATCATTCCGGCGCACGACGAGGAGGCCGTCATCGGCAGGACGCTGCGCCTCATCGCGCCGCTGGCTACCGAGAACGGTGTCGAGATCATTGTCGCCTGCAACGGATGCACCGACGCAACCGCGAGCGTCGCTCGAGAGTTCGCCGGGGTGCGCGTTATCGAAATCGCGACGCCCTCCAAGGCTGCTGCGCTCAACGCGGGTGACGACGCCGCGACGAACTGGCCGCGGCTGTACCTCGACGCCGACATCGAGACGCATCCGGGTGCCGTGGCCGCCGTCTTCCACACGCTCACTTCAGGCGATGCGCTCGCCGCGCGGCCGGCGTTCCGCTACAACACGGCGCACGCATCATCCCTCGTCAGGGCCTACTACCGGGCCCGCGACCGCATGCCGTCGACACGTAAATCGCTGTGGGGCGCGGGTGCCTACGCGCTCAGCGAAGAGGGGCACGAGCGCTTTGGGCGGTTCCTGGCGCTCACCGCAGACGACCTTCTCATCGACGCCGCATTCGGCCGAGGCGAGAAGTCAGTGGTCGCAACAGAGCCGGTGCGTGTGAACACCCCACGGGTGACCGCCGGGCTCCTCGCGATCCTCACACGTCAGCGCCGCGGCAACACCCAGGCGGGGGGCACCTCCACGACCTGGAGCACCGCGCGGGAACTCGCCGGTTCTATTCGCGGGCCGCTCACGCTCGCCGACGCTCTCGCATATGTCGGGCTCACGGCCTGGTCACGCGTTGCGGCCGCACTCGCCTCGCCCACAACCGCATGGGAAAGGGACGACTCAAGCAGAAAAATCTAATTAAGCAAGGTCTTTCTTTCCGGCGGTTATCGATTTAATAAGCCCCACCGGTGCAACTTGGTCTCAAATTTTGGTTCCTGAGAGTTGCCGCTGTAGCGTCGCTGAAGAATTTGCCAGCGGGGGGACTAACCGTAGGGAATACCAGCAATATGAGTCATCCGACAATGAACCATGACGTGCGCGCTCCGCGCGCGCCACGATCCGTGAAAGAGAGACTCAGGATTCTCGCGGCGACGGGCCTCGCGCTCGGCCTTCTCGGCGCAATACAGGTCGACGCCATCAGTGCCGCGAGCGCTGAGGGCATCTTCAGCGGCCCGACCGTACCGCAGGTCATGACCGACCCGGACACGGCCTCCGTCGAACTCGGCGTTCGTTTCTCGAGTGGCGCCGCGGGGAGCGTCACCGGGATCAGGTTCTTCAAGGGACCCAACAACACCGGCTCGCACGTAGCGACGCTGTGGAACAGCAGCGGCGATGCGATCGCAACCGCGACTTACACCGGCGAGACGGAGTCGGGGTGGCAGACGGCCACCTTCGCGGCACCCGTCGTCGTCACGCCCGGCGAAACCTACACGGCCTCCTACGTCGCGCCCACCGGCCGGTATGCCGCCGAACAGGGCGGCTTCAGCGAGCCGCGCACCTCCGGCCCGCTGACCGTGCCGGCAGACGGCGGCGTCTACGCCTATGGCGACGGCGCCTTCCCGACCGAGACCTACAAGCAGTCGAACTACTACGTCGACGTTGTCTTCTCCGCGGATGCCACGACCGAGGCCCCCAGCGCCGAGCCCGAAGCCGCGACGCCTGCGCCCGCCATCACGCCCGCTCCCGCGCCCGTCGCTGCTCCCGTTGAGGCGCCCGCACTCTCGGCCCCCGCGCCCGGAGCAGGTACCGGCGTTCTCGACCTCCCCCGCGTCCCGTGGGAGGGTGGATCCGACTACTGGAAGAAGTTCCCGAAGACCGACGCGGCCAACTGGGACGACCCCTCCTTCTTCCCCGTCGTGGTTTGGTACAACGGAATTTCGAGCGACGCCGAGGCGGCCTACGACAAGTCGGTCGGAATCAACACATATATAGGTATGTCCGCCGAGACCGACTACCAGCTCTTCGAAGACAACGACGTGTACTGGATCGGCAGCGAACTCAACTCGACGTTCTCCGGCGAGGCGACGAACTGGGTCGGCAACTTCCTCGACGACGAAGTAGACGGCCGATTCGAACCCGCCGCCGGCCGCGCACACCTGCAGCAGCTCTCAGACAAGGTAGCGGGCAACGGCCGCTTCAACTACACGAACTTCACGCAGACTGTCGTCGGCCCCGACATGCCTGCCGCTGATGCCGAGGCATACGTCAACGACTACTCCGACGCCGTCTCGCTCGACATGTACTGGTACACCGTTCCGTTCTGCGACTGGGAGCCGTACCGCGGCGAGGCCTACCTCGCCCCCGTCGCCGACTCGAACTGCCGCACGGCGTCGTCGTACGGCAAGAGCGCGCAGATGCTGCGCGAGCGGGATGCCGCCGATGGTGAGCTCCAGCCGATCTGGCAGTTCGTCGAGAACCTCAACGGCGGACCCGGTGCGAGCGAGGCTGCGGTCTACATCAAGCCGGAGGAGGTGCAGGGTGCAGCAATGAGCTCTGTCATCAACGAAGCTCGCGGACTCGTGTACTTCAACCAGAGCCTGTCTGGCGACTGCCAGTCGGCAAACGTCACGCGCGAGGCTCAGGTGACTCCGAACTTCTGCGGTGCCGCGCAGGTGGCGGCCATGGGTGAGATCAACCAGAAGATCCACGGTCTCGCACCCGTCATCAACACCCAGTCGTACGAGTACGAGTTCGGTGCCGGTCTCGACACCATGTTGAAGACCTACGACGGCTCTGCCTATGTGTTCGCCATGGTCGATGGCGAGACCCAGCCCGGCGCGCGCACTTTCACGCTGCCGGCCGGTGTTACGGGCTCCGAAGTCACCGTAGTTGGCGAGAACCGCACGATCCCCGTCACGAACGGAACCTTCACCGACGATTTCGCCGAGGAGTTCAGCCACCACGTCTACAGCGTTTCGCTCTAGTCTGAGGGAATGAGCGCCGAAGCCGACCATGTGTTGCTTACGAGATTCAATCTGCCGTCAGCCGGCGTAGAGAGTCTTATTCGGGCGCAGGAAGGCTGGTTGCGCACTCGCGTCGAGTTGTTCGAACGGTACTGTGTGCCGTCGGTGCTCGCGCAGACGAGCAGCAGCTACCGGTGGTTGATTTATTTCGATCCGGAGAGTCCGCAGTGGTTGAAAGACCGGGTGGAAGTGCAC
>JAODAY010000185.1 GCA_025463665.1 Microbacteriaceae bacterium | reverse complement strand
AGCATCGGGTCGCTGTCGTCGGGCAGCGGGATGTCGGCGAGCCTGGCATCGACCTCGGCGAGAATCTCGGCGAGGGCGATGGCACCGTGACTCATGCGCGAGTCGTCGATGTCAGCAGGTTCGAAGCACGTGACGATCACCATCGAGCGGCGCGCGCGGGTCATCGCGACGGCGAGCAGACGCTCGCCTCCCGGACGACCCAGCACACCGAAGTTCGACAACACGCGACCGTGCGGCGTGCGGCCGAAGCCGATCGAGAAGATGACCCGGTCGCGGCTCTCCGCCACGGCCTGGTCGATCGTCATGACGGCGAAGGGCTCTGGGCGGTCGCCGATGATGAAGTCGTTGAGCTCGGGGCGCGTGGTGACAGCGGTCAACACTGCCTGGTGCACGCGCACGGCGTGCAGCGGGCTCGCGGTGATGACCATGAGCGACTCACGCGGGCGCTCGGCAGCATGAGCCAGCACGAGGTCGACCACGCGGGCGACCTCGGCGTCGACGCTCTCGACGGCGCCCGTGTAGGTGTCGGGCAGACCGTGGCCATCGGCGACGTAGTCCATCGCGAGGCTGCCGTGGCCGAGGAAACTGCCTGCCCACGGCAGGGACTGAATGCGCCCGCCGTAGAACCGTCGGTTCACGAGCTCGGCGAGGTCTTCTCCGCCGGGGCGGTAGCTGCGGGTGAGCGAGAACGTGGTCAGCAGGGTGCCGAGGCGGGCGAGCGCGGAATCCTCGTGCAGCGCCTCGAGGCTCTCATCGTCGGGCACCGAGTCCTCGCCCGGGTGCTCGTCATCGATCGCGATCGCGAAGGCGGCCGGCGTCTGTGTGACGGGGTCACCGAACGCCACGATCTGCTTCGCGCGGCGGATGGCGCCCACATTCTCGGCGATGGTTGTCGCCCCGGCGTCGACCAGGATCACCGTGTCGAAGGGCATGGTGTCGGCGATCGAGGCCACCTCGTACGGCGAGGCAAGCCAGACCGGCGCGACGGCACGGGAGAGGTGCGGCGCGGTCGTCTGCAGGTCGAAGGCGTCGATCGTGTCGCGGAGCAGCAGCTTCTTGAGCAGTCGCCCTTCTTCCGGCCAGTCGACGAGACCGATCTTCCAATTCTCGGCCAGCTGCCAGGCGAGCAGTTGCGCGCTTCCCGCGGCGTGGGCCTCGTCGACGAGGCGGAAGTCCGCCTCCAGGCGATCGAGCACCGGGGTGTTCGCGCCGAGAAGCGCACGGTCCGCGCGAAGCAGCGATTCGAGGGCCGACTGCCACCAGGCGAGCTCGAGCTCGGCTTCGACCTCCTGCTCGGGCACGTGGCGCTGGGCGAGGTCGGTGATGAGCGGGTCGAGTTCCAATTCGCGCAGGGTCTTCATGAGCGCGGAACGCTCCTGCAGGTTGTGCAGCACGTCTGATTCGGCCGCGAGGGCGGCCAGGTCGTCGAGAAGCACGGCGATGGGCTGGTTGGCGAGCGACGTCTCGCGGCTGTCGAAGCCGAGCGGACGGTCGAGGGCCTGCAGGTCTTGTTCAACGTCCTGCAGTGCGACTGTCACGTCGGCGATGCCGACGGGCACGGCGGGGGTGACGCCCTCCGCCACAAAACGCTGCCACAGCACACGCTGCTGCTGAATGCGCACGAGCGCCTCGTGCATGTCGCTCACGTGCACGCCGGGGCGCACGTACTCCTTCGCGAGCTTCTTCAGACGCCGACGGTTGGCGCCGGACATCTCGGGGCTGTCTTTTCGAGCGGATGTCGCGGTGACCAGTTCGCCGATCGGGCGGTCGAACACCATGGGCTGGAACTTGTCCAGGGTGTCGCGCAGGTCGGTGAGCAGTCGCAGGTAGACGCCGAGCTCGTGGATCGTGGCGAACGGGCGCATGCGGGTGGAGCTGATGAGGGTGTTCGCGCGGTCCACGAGACGGGGAACGGATTCGGTCACGAGCTTCTTGGCAAGCTCGTGGGCGCGAATGGCCGCGTCGCTCGTGGCGAATTGTGCGCCGTACCAGGGCGAGTCGCCGGGGCCGTACTTGAATTCGCCGAGCTGGGCGGCCTGCACCATCGTGCGGGCGGCGGTGCGGCGATCGGTCGCGAGCGACTCGACGGAGGACCGCGACAGTCGCGCGGTGGTTGCCGGCGGCTTGGGCAGCAGCGCGAGGCGCGAGAGCTCCGTCACGCACTCGAGCACCGAGATGCCGAGCACGGAGTCGGGCTTGCTCAGGGCGCCGCGGTAGTCGAGCAGCACCTTGCGCAGGCGAACGAGGGCGTCGTCGATCTCGTCGACCGAGGGCTGCACCGCACGCTCGTTGCGGGAGATGGAACGGATGATGTCGCGGCGCAGCGTTCGCGGCGATGCGGCGACTCCGGGGAGCCCCACATCACTCAGGCGCTGGCCGATCCCGCGCAGCGAGGCGCGACGGGCGCCGACGACGAGCACCCGCTTGTTCTGGCCGACCAGATTGCCGATCACGTTGACGATGGTCTGTGTGCCGCCGGTGCCGGGCAGTGTCTTCACCACGAGGGAGTTGCCTGCGGCGATCTGGGCGATCACGTTCTCCTGCTCGGCGTCTGCGTCGAGGAGGAGGGTGTCGGTCTGCGGTGAACGTTCGTCGGCGCTCTCGGTGTCGGCGGCGACGAAGCCCTCCTGCACGCTCCACTTGGCGGAGGGGTTTCCGGCGATGGCGTCGAGCACGGGGTGGTCGAGGTCGCGAGCGTCCGCGAGCATCGCCGGAGCGGCATCCGCGAATGTGGAGACGACCAGGCGCGGGCTCACGTTGAACCACTCCAGGTGGGAGGTCAGGCCGCGGAGCCGGTCGATGACGGGGTTCGGCTTGAAGGTACCGTCGTCGTCGGTCAGCGCGACGAAGGCGTCGGCGTCGAGCGTGAGGCCGAACTGGGCCTCGAGGGCGGACGCGAGCTCCGGATTCAGGAATGCGGGTCCCTTGAGCTTGACTTCGAAGTCGCGGCCGTGACGGCGGATGGCGAGGGGACGCAGCAGAACGGGGGCGCAGTACTCGACGCCGTCGTGCTGCCATTCGGCGATGCCGATTCCGAGGTGCACGGCATCGATGCCCCGTGCGGTGCTGAGCTCGACCCCCTTCGAGGCGATGAGGCCAGCGGCGATCTTGGCGCTGCGCAGGGCGAGGTCGTCGCGGATGAGGCTCGACAGCAGAGTCGTCTTGCCGGTGATGAACTGGGCCAGCCCGCCCGGGTGGGTCGTGCTGAGTTCGATGCGCGTGCGCGGGGCGTCCACGAAGTGCAGCAGCGACGAGCGGCCGCCGAGCCGTTCGATCTCGGTACGCCATTTTTTCCAGATTGGTTCAGCCACGTTTCCTGCCTCGATGGTCGGGTCGCCCAGACTCAGCGCATGCGGCGCTGTCACCTGGCGGCGGGCATGGGCAACGCCCATCTCCGCCTCCTCATGGAAGTTGTCATCTGTTCTCTCGGCACGCCACACACGGCAACCTTAAGCTGTATTGTCTCCGATGTCGGGGAGGATACGCCGGGTTTCTTCGAGTCTGACCGCCGTAAAATGCTCGCGTGTCCCTCACCCAGCCGCTCCCGGTCTCCCCGATGGCCGCAGGCGAGATTGCACGGGGCCTCGCGATAGCCGGTGTCACCGGGCTTGTTGTCGTGGCCGCCATCCTCACCGTCACGCTCCTGCTGCTCTTTCGACGCCGGGCCGGTGCGCAGCCCTCGGGGGCCACGGGTCTCGAGGAGATGCGCACCCGCGCGAATATCGCGCTCGTGCGCGCCGACGAGGCGGTGTCCGCAGCGGATGCCGAACTCGGTTTCGCGATCGCCCAGTTCGGCGAGGAGCGCACGGCGCACTACGCTGCCGCGCTGGCCCGCGCCCGGGGTGAGCTGGCCGAGGCGTTCCGTCTGCAGCAGGCGCTCGACGACACCATGCCCGAGTCGGTGCAGAGACGCCGGGAGTGGGTGCTGCAGATCGCCGCCCTGTGCGACGGCGTCATCGGGCGGCTCGAGAGCCTGGAGCACGACTTCACCGACCTGCGTGGGCGTGAGGCCGACTCCCCCGCCCGAATCGGCGACCTGCGCGGCCGCAGCGCGCGAACCCGCGCGAGGCTCGCGTCGGGCGGCACCACCCTCGACCGGTTGCTCGGCGAATTCGAGCCCGCCCTCATCGCTCGTGAGCACACCGCGATCGCCGACGCCGACGCCGCTCTCAATTCGGCGGACGCCGGGATCGACGCCGCCGAGGCGCGGGTCTCCCGGGGTGGCGCCAACGCGGTCGACGACATGCTGCGCGCGGCGGAACAGTCGATCGTGCGCGCGGACACGCGGCTCGGCGCAGTGGAGGCGCGGGCGCAGCAGCTGGCGGCCGCGGCATCCGCCCTCGAATCACTGCTCGAGTCGTCGAGCGTCGACCTCGTCGAGGCCCGACGGCAACGGGACTCCTCGGCCGACCCCGACGGCGCGGCCGCCGTCGTCGAAGCGATCGCGCGAGTGGAGGAGACCCGATCCTTGGCGTCGACACCGCAGGCGCGCCGCGATCCGGTGAGGGCGATTGACGAGCTCTCCGCCGCCGTGGCGAGCCTCGACACGGCGCTCGCGAGCGCCCGCAACGAGGCGCAGCGGCTCGAACACGCACGCACGGCGCTCGTCGGCACCATGGCTTCGGCGAGCGCGCAGATCGCGGACCTGCAGCACCTCATCACGGCGGAGGGCCGGCGGGTCGGGGTCGACGCGCGAACCAGGCTCGCCGAGGCCGAACGGCAGCTTGCGCTCGCGCGCATCACCACCGATCCGCTCGAGGCGCTCAGCACGGCCAGGCGCGCCGCGACCCTGGCGCGCGACGGCGACGCTCTCGCCCACTACGACACGATGACGCGCGGGGGCTGATCTATCCGGTCGTGATCATGACGGCGGCCCAGGCCAGAACGGCAACGAGCACCCACGACGCGAGGCCCACCGCGAGCGAGCGGCCGCTCGTGCGCACGAG
>JAODAY010000381.1 GCA_025463665.1 Microbacteriaceae bacterium | reverse complement strand
TGATCGGACGCCAGCCGGTCATCGAGTCGATCGCCGACTCCTTTGATGAAGGACCGGGAGCCCCCGGTCGTCTGACGGTCTTCACTGGAGCGCGCGGGGTGGGCAAGACCGTAATGCTCAACGAAGTTGAAGAGGTTGCAAACAGCAGGGGCTGGTTGACCATCGACGAGACAGCTACCACGGGACTCGTCGCCCGAATCGAGGAACACCTCACTCACCTCGCGGAAGCGCGCGAACCCCGACCCCGTAGACGGATCACGGGCATCACCCTTCCTCTGCGGCTGGGTGCTGTCAGCACCGAGGTCACGCCCGATCTCGCCGTCGATGTGCGCCGCCGTCTCAGCTCACTGCTCGACGAGCTCAAGCGAAGCGGCTCGGGCCTCCTCCTGACGATCGACGAGGTCCACGCGGCAGCTCGCAGTGAACTGCGCGAGGTCACCACTATTACCCAACACCTCATCCGCGAAGACCGCGAGTTTGCCCTCGTGATGGCGGGGTTGCCGTCTGCGGTCTCGAGTCTCCTCTCGGACGACGTGTTGACGTTCCTGCGGAGAGCCGACAAGCAAGTCCTCTCGGATGTGCCGATTGATGAGGTTCACGACGCCCTATTGGCAACCATCATCGCCAACGGCCGAACCATCGATGAAGAGGCGGGACACCAAGCTGCCGAAGCGACCGGCGGGTACCCCTTCCTTGTCCAACTCGTCGGCTACCACGTCTGGCGCAGCACCGCCGCCTCACACATCACTCTCACTTCGGCCCGCGACGGCATCACTGCTGCTCGTCGTCGACTCGGTAGCCTCGTTCACGAGACGGCTCTGAACGACCTCTCCGACGTCGACCGAACCTTCCTCATGGCGATGTCGCCCGACCCTGGACCTTCCCGGATGCGCGACATCCTCAAGCGCATGGGGGGTGTGGCCCCTCAGTACGGCAATGTGTACAAGAACCGCCTCATCGACGCGGGCATGATCGGCTCGGTCGCCCACGGCAAGGTCGATTACTCGCTCCCCTACTTGCGCGACTTTCTTCGCGAGCATGGCGCGAGCCTGGGACTCGCACCCATCAAGAAGGTCGGAAATAAAAAGAAGTAAAAACACTCACTGGACGTCTGGAGTGGGCGCAGGCTGATCTGAGGAGATGGCTCTCCGCGATCGGCCGATGGTGCAGCGCGACCACCGAGGAACCTCAGCTGAGCTGGTCCGGTTCGACGTGGTGCTTCTGCTCGTCGCCGCGCCCGCCACCGCCGACGCCGTTCGACTCGCCCTCGGGCCGAGCCTGGCCCGGGCGCTGGTCGCCGTGCCGCTGGAGCCGCACCACCACCGACTTGAAGGCCGGCTGGTTGCTGCCCTCGGCCTTCGAGTCGAGCGGTACTAGCGAGTTGGTCTCGGGGTAGTAGGCGCCCGTGCAGCCTCGCGGGGTGTCGTAGGGCACCACCCGGAACCGGGGCGCCAGCCGCTCCGAGCCGTCCTCCCACTCGCTGACGATGTCGACCAGCTGACCGTCCTGGAGGCCGAGCGAGACGATGTCGTCGGGGTTCACGAACACGACCCGGCGACCGTTCTTGATGCCGCGGTAGCGGTCGTCGAGGCCGTAGATCGTGGTGTTGAACTGGTCGTGCGAGCGCATCGTCTGCAACAGCAGCCGGCCCTCGGGGACGTGCAGCACCTCGGTCGGGCTGACCGTGAAGATCGCCAGGTCCTTCTCGGTGGGGAAGGTGCGGGTGTCCCGCGGCGGGTGCGGCAGCACGAACCCACCCGGCTGGTCGACCTTCTCGTCGTACCCGGCACAGCCAGGGACGACCCGGGCGATCCGGCGCCGGATCTCCGTGTAGTCGTCGCGGAAGGCCGCCCACGGGATGCCGTGCCGGTCACCGATCGTGGCCAGTGCCATCGAGCAGACGATGTCGACCTCCGACCTCAGATGCGGCGACGCGGGCTTGAGCGGCCCCTGCGACGAGTGCACCGCGCAGACCGAGTCCTCGACGGTGACCCGCTGCGGTCGGCCACCGGTGAGGTCCTTCTCGCTGCGACCGAGCGCCGGCAGGATCAGGGCCTCGCGGCCGTGGACCACGTGCGACCGGTTGGGCTTGGTCGAGACGTGCACGGTCAGGTCGGCCCGGCGCAGGGCGTCCTCCGTGACCGTGGTGTCGGACATCGCGGAGACGAAGTTGCCACCCAGGCCGAAGAAGACCCTGGCCTCGCCGTCGCGGAACGCCTTGACGGCCGCCACGGCGTCGAAGCCGTGCTCGCGCGGCGGGTCGAAGCCGAACTCGCTGTGCAGCGAGTCCAGGAAGTGGCCGGGGGGCCGCTCCCAGATGCCCATCGTGCGGTCACCCTGCACGTTGGAGTGCCCGCGGACCGGGAACAGGCCGGCGCCCGGCTTGCCGATGTTGCCCTGGAGGAACGCGAGGTTCGCGATCTCCTTGACCGTCGCCACGCCGTTGCGGTGCTGGGTGATGCCCATCGCCCAGCAGATGACGGTCTTCTTCGAGGCGGCCAGCATCGCGGCGGCCTCCTCGATCTGCGCCCGCGTAAGCCCGGTCGAGCGGAGCACGAGGTCCCAGTCGAGGGCGCGCAGGTGCTCGGCCCACGCCTCGAACCCGTAGGTGTAGGTGTCGACGAAGTCCCGGTCTACGTGGCCACCCTCGAGCAGCAGCGCCGAGAGCGCCTGGAAGAGCGCGAGGTCGCCGTTGATCCGCACCGGCAGGTGCAGGTCGGCCATCGCGGTGCCGCTCCCGACCACGCCCCTGGGGTTCTGCGGGTTCTTGAAGCGGACCAGCCCGGCCTCCTTGAGCGGGTTGATCGCGATGATCTTGGCGCCGTTCTTCTTGGCGGCCTCGAGCGAGGTCAGCATCCGGGGGTGGTTGGTGCCGGGGTTCTGCCCGGCGATGATGATCAGCTCGGCCTCGTGGACGTCGTCGAAGCTGACCGACGCCTTGCCGATGCCGATGACCTCGGCGAGCCCCACCGACGTCGACTCGTGGCACATGTTGGAGCAGTCCGGCAGGTTGTTGGTGCCGAAGGCGCGCACGAAGAGCTGGTAGGCGAACGCCGCCTCGTTGGAGGTCTTGCCGGAGGTGTAGAAGACCGCCTGCTCCGGGCTGTCGAGGCCGTTGAGGTGCCGGCCGATCAGCTCGAAGGCGCCGTCCCACGAGATCGGCTCGTAGTGGGTGCCGCCGGCGCGCAGCACCATCGGCTCGGTGATCCGGCCCTGCTGGCCCAGCCAGTAGTCGCTCTTGTCGGCCAGGTCGGCCATCGAGTGCTCGGCGAAGAACTCCGGGCCGACCCGGCGCAGGGTCGCCTCCTCGGTCACCGCCTTGGCGCCGTTCTCACAGAACTCCGCGGTGTGGCGGTGCTCGGGCGAGGGGTCGGGCCAGGCACAGCCCTGGCAGTCGAAGCCGTCGGTCTGGTTGAGCTTCAGCAGCGTCTGCGCCGTACGGCGCACGCCCATCTGCTCGACGGCACGCTTCATGCTCACCGCGACCGCGGTGACGCCCGCCGCCGCATGCGCGGAGCCCTCGACCTCGAGGTCGCGCTCGTCGATGTCCTTGCTCGGTGCCTTGCGACTCATGCGGCCATCCTCCACCCGGGGGTCAACAGCAGGACACCTACCCCGTCCGGGTCCGAGGTACGCCGATCGCCGCCAGCGTCCGTCAGCTGTTGCTGAAGACCGCCGGACTGTCGCCGCCCTCCGGCCCGCGGCCCGCCCAGGTCCAGGCGTACGCCGGGTCCTCGGCCGCGACCCCGGCCTCACCGAGGTCGAGCGGGGCGAAGGTGTCGACCATGACCGCGGACTCCTCGAAGTACTCCGCACCCAGCGACGCCTCGATCGCCGCCGGCTGCGTGCCGTGGGCGTGGCCGCCCGGGTGCAGGGAGATCGACCCGATGCCGATGCCCGAGCCCTTGCGGGCCTCGTAGTCGCCGCCGACGTAGAACATGACCTCGTCGCTGTCGACGTTGGAGTGGTAGTAGGGCACCGGGATGGCGAGCTCGTGG
>JAODAY010000309.1 GCA_025463665.1 Microbacteriaceae bacterium | reverse complement strand
GAGGACTCCATGTTCGCCGTGCTGGCGGAGGCGACAGAGCACCCGCTCTGCGATGAGGATGGACACCGCTTGGTCGTGCTCTCCGCGCTCGGCATGATCGGCCTGGGCTGGCGTGACGCCAACCGGTTCATCGCCGAACACCCCGAACTGAACGACAAGGGCAACTTCTGATGCGCGTTCGACTGGACGACGCATCCATCGGGCACGGCGTCGGCGCAGACGTTCCGCCGCTGTCCGTCACAGTGGCTGACGGCACGCCTACCGTCATCGCGGTCGAGACCGCCCAACGGCCGATGCTGGTCTCCCTGCTGCTCGGCGGCCGCATCGGCGTCGACTCGGGCAGCGTCACGCTCGACGGCGCAGACGACCTCGCCGCACTGCGCGCCGGCAGCGCCCTCGTCGACACCCCGACCGTCGCTGAGCCGCACGCCGGCGTCACCCTCGCGACCCTCGTCGCCGAGGAACTCGCGTTCGCCGGCCTGCCCTCCTCGAAGCGCGCGGTGAACGAGTTTCTCGACGCGCAGGGCCTTCGCGAGCACGCGCGGGTCGCGATGCGCACACTGCCCACGGCGCCGCGCCTTCGCCTGCTGTGCGAACTCGCGCTCGCCCGGCCCGGCGTCGACGCCCTCATCGTCACCTCTCCCGAACGCCACGGCGGCGACGTCGCCGAGTGGTACGGCGCCCTCGCCGCGATCGCGGCGCGCGGTACGGCGGTCGTGATCGTCACCGACGCGGCGACCCGCGGCATCCTGATTCCTCTCGGCGCCCGCGATGCGTCTGCGCCGCAGCACCCAGCAGAACTCGAGAGCCTCTAATGATCCGCAGTCTCGTTCGCACCGAATTCGCCCGGCTCACCTCGAGCCGCATCGGCACGCTCGCCCTCGTGGCGCTCATGACCGTGCCCATCATCTACGGCGGCCTCTACCTGTGGGGAAACGAAGACCCATACGCCAACCTCGACCGGGTGCCCGCTGCCGTGGTCGTCGACGACACCGGAACCACGGTCGACGACGAGGCCGTCAACTACGGGAGGGATGCCGCGTCCGCACTCCTCGACGATGGCACGTTCGGCTGGGTCGAAGTCTCCGCCGCGGAGGCGGCGACCGGCATCGCGGCGGGCGACTACGACTTCGGCATCACGTTCCCCGCCGACTTCTCGGCCGACCTCGCATCGGCGAGCGGGGACGCCCCCACCGAGGCGCTCCTCGAGCTGACCACGAGCGACACCAACAGCTACCTCAGCACGACGCTGGCCGAGCGGGCCGCCGAGAGCGTGCGCGTGCGTGTCGCGGAACAGCTCGGGGTCGAGGCGGCCGGCACGCTGCTCGGGGCGCTCGAGCAGGTGCGCGAGGGTCTCATCGACGCGACGGATGGCGCGGCCGGCCTCGCCGCCGGCGCGACCGACGCGGCCGACGGTGCAGAGCGGCTGTCCGAGGGAGCGGCGACGGCGTCGACTGCAGCGGCGCGCCTCGCGAGCGGCGTCGACGAGCTCTCCACCGGGGCCGGCGCGCTCAGCTCCGGCCTCGACCGACTCGACGACCAGGCGGTCGCGCTGCCCACCGGCACGGCTGCGCTGAGTTCCGGTGCGGCGAGCATGGCGAGTGGCGCACGCTCGGCCGCCGCGGGCGCCTCGGCGCTGACCACCCCGACCCAGCAGGCAGCGGCCCTCTCCGCCGCACTCGCGACCGAGAGCGCCGAGGCCTTCGCCGACGCCGTCGTCACCCCCGCCGAGAGCGCGAGCATGCGGTCGAAGATCGGCCAGCTCGCGGCGATCGACTCAGGGGTCAGCGACGGCACCGCGACGCTCTCCTCCGGGCTCGCGACGCTCTCCACCGGCGCCACCAGGGTCGCCGACGGCGCGGCGACGCTCAACACGCAGGCGCCCGCCCTCTCCGCCGCGGTGCACTCCGCCGCGACGGGCGCGGCCACCCTCAAGACGGGCGCGGCCACGGCGGCCTCCGGGGCGGCGAGCCTCGCCGACGGCGTGAGCGCGCTCTCGACCGGGGCGAATGAGCTCTCCACCGGCGTCGACTCGATTGCGTCCGGTGCGGGCGAGCTGAGTGCGTCGCTCGGCGACGCCGTCGACCAGATTCCCGGAACGACCGACGCGGAGCGCGCCGAGGCGGCCGCCGCGATCGCCGATCCGGTGATGGTCGAGAAGACCGCGCTCACCGAGGCGCAGAACTACGGAGGAGGACTCGCCCCCTTCTTCATGAGCCTCGCCGCCTGGATCGGCATCTATGCGCTGTTCCTGCTCGTGCGTCCGCTCTCCGCCCGGGCGCTCACTGCCGTGCGCCGCCCGATTCGCACGACCCTCGCCGGCTGGGCAACGCCCGCAGCCCTCGGGGCCCTGCAGATGGTCGCCCTGTTCGCCGCCGTGCGCTTCGGGCTGGGGCTCGAGGTCGCGAACCCGCTCGGCCTCGTCACGTTCATGGTGTTCGTCTCGCTCGCCTTCGCCGCGATCGTGCTCGCCCTCAACGTGTGGCTCGGCAGCGTCGGACAGTTCATCGGCCTCATGCTCATGGTCGTGCAACTCGTGACCGCGGGAGGCACTTTTCCGTGGCAGACCCTGCCCGCGCCGCTTGCCGCCCTGCACCAGCTGCTGCCGATGGCGCACTCGGTCGACGGGATCCGCCAGCTCATGTACGGCGGATCGACTGCCGCCGTCTGGCAGGCGGTGCTGCCGCTCGCGGTCTGGCTCGTCGCGAGCCTCGGCGTCGCGATGCTCGGCGCGGCCAAGCAGGGCCGGTTGCGCACCCTCCGCGACCTGCGGCCCTCGCCGATCGGCGCCTGACCCACCCCGACGCGAAGAGGGGCAAGCAAACGCTCGCCGCGCGGCCCGATGCGAGCAGAACCTTGCCCCGCAGCACGAGAGCAGCGGCGCGCGACCCAGCGGCTACACGCTAGAACGCGTGCTGCATCACCCACGCCTGCATCGTCACGGCCGCCGCCGCCGAGGCGTTGAGGCTGCGGGTCGAGCCGAACTGGGTTATTTCCACTTGCACGTCGGATGCCGCGAGCGCTTCTGCGGTGAGGCCCGGGCCTTCCTGCCCGAACAGCAGCACACACGACTTCGGGAACGCGAAGCTCTCCATCGGCACCGCCCCGGGCATGTTGTCGATAGCGACGATCGGAACGTTCGCGGAGTGCGCCCACTCTACGAAGGCCGCGACATCCGGATGATGCGTGACGTGTTGATAGCGGTCGGTGACCATCGCGCCCCGCTTGTTCCAGCGCCGGCGGCCGATGATGTGCACCGTGTCGGCGGCGAACGCGTTGGCGCTGCGCACGATCGACCCGATGTTCATGTCGTGCTGCCAGTTCTCGATGGCGACGTGGAACGCGTGCCGGCGCTCGTCGAGGTCGGCGAC
>JAODAY010000306.1 GCA_025463665.1 Microbacteriaceae bacterium | reverse complement strand
TGCGACCAAACGCGGTTCGGGATGCCAGCAGGCAGCCGTTTGGCGCACCCTGAGCCCAGGGGTGCGCCTCAGGGGCATGCCGCCCGGGTCAGGGTGCGCCGCAGGCAGCTCGTCGGTACCGCAGCGGCGCTTCCTGCAGGGAATAGAGGTGTAGCCGGCTTGGCCGGCCGCATGCAACCGGCATATCCGGTCGGCCGTAACCTGCTTACCCGGTGCGGGCGTAACCGCCTAAGAAAGTTATCCACAGGGCTATCCACATTGGGGATAGTTACACCGGTGTAGTTTCGGCGGCGAAGAGGGTGCCTCAGCGCCAGCGCGTGGTCATGAGGAAGCCGACGAACATGATGCCGAATCCGACGAGGATGTTGCCGGAGCCGAGGCTCGGAATCGGCAGCTGCGATCCGCCGCTCACGTAGAAGACGATGATCCAGACCAGTCCGACGATCATGAAGCCGAACATGATCGGCTTGAACCACGGCGCGTTGGGAACCGGCTCTCCTGAGCGTGGCTCGACGGGGCGGTCTGACGTGATTCGTTCGCTACGGGCCATGGCGAAAATACTATCGTGAATCCCGCGGGCGAGACTGGGCACCTCTGGCGACCGACGCCGCCTGGGCACTGCCGAACGGTCTCTCGGCCGCCGAATAGTATGGGCTCATGACGGACTCGGTCGCTCGGGCGACGGCACCCGGGGCTCTCCGCCCACGGCGCCGCCGGGCGACCGTGACCGGCGTTCTCGGGGAGCTGCTCATCACGGCGGGCGTTCTCGTTTTTCTCTTTGTCGGCTGGCAGGTGTGGCTCAACGACATTGTGGTCGCCGCCGAGCAGACGCGGGCCGCCGCCGAGCTCGCACAACAGTGGGAGAGCGGTGCGGAGGCGCCGGCGGAAGCCGACGCCGAACCTCCGGCCGCGGGCGCGCCCGTGGTGCTCCCCGAGCCCGACCCGGGAGCCACCTTCGCCAACCTCATCGTTCCGCGCCTTGGCGCGGAGTATCGCAGGCCGATCGCCGAGGGAACCGGACACTCGGTGCTGAGCGACAGGGCGGCCGGCGTCGGACACTACGTCGAGACCCAGATGCCGGGCGCGGTGGGCAACTTCGCGATCGCCGCCCACCGCACCACATACGGCGCGCCCTTTCACGACGTCGAGAATCTCGTCGTCGGCGACTCGATCTACGTCGAGACCGCCGACGGCTGGTACCGGTACGTCTATCGCTCGACAGAGTACGTGCGGCCCGCGGGTGTGGGCGTGCTCGCGCCGGTTCCGCAGGCCGGCGACGTGGCATCCACGGACCGCATCATCACTCTCACCAGCTGTCACCCACTTTTCTCGGCCGCCGAGCGGATAATCTCTTACGGTGTCTTTGACACCTGGTACCCCCGTGCCGACGGCCCACCGGCCGAAATCGCCGCCCTCGTTCAGACAGGAGCATAAGAATGTACGCAGCCCTCTGGCGTGCCCTGCCCGGACCCGTATGGGCACGGCTGCTGCTGTGCCTGGTTCTCGTCGCTGCGGTGCTCTTCGCACTCGTCACGTGGGTCTTTCCCTTCGTCGACTCGTTTTTCACGCCCCAGGAAGTGACGGTAGGCCAATGACACGCGTACTCGTGATCGACAACTACGACAGCTTCGTCTACACCCTCAACGGGTACCTGCTGCAGCTCGGCGCCCAGACGACAGTCGTGCGCAATGACGCATTCTCGGCGGATGACGCGGCCGACTACATTGCCGACTTCGACGCCGTGCTGCTCTCGCCGGGCCCCGGTGCCCCCAGCGCCGCGGGCGTCTCGATTCCCGTCGTGAACGCGGCGGTCGCGTCGGGACAGCCGTTGTTCGGAGTGTGCCTCGGGCACCAAGCGATAGCGGAGGCGCTGGGGGCGACCGTGACCCACGCCGACGAACTCATGCACGGCAAGACCTCGCTCATCGAGCACGACGCGAGCGACTTGTACGCCGGTGTGCCGCAGCCGTTCACGGCGACCCGCTACCACTCGCTGGCGATCGTCGACGGCACGGTTCCGAGCGATCTCGTCGTGACATCGCGCACCCGCGGAGGAGTGATCATGGGCGTGCAGCACGTCGACCGCCCGATCTTCGGGGTGCAGTTCCACCCGGAGTCAGTGCTCACCGAGGGGGGCTACCGCATGATCGGAAACTGGCTCGCCGTTGCGGGTCTGCCCGAGGCCGCTGAGATCGCCAAGGGGCTCACGCCGCTCGTCAAGCTCTCCTGACGGGGAAGCGCGCCGGTCGGCGCGCTTCCCGCTACGGCCTCGAGCAGTAGACGATGGTCACCGCGGACTTCTGCGGGGAGACCCCGGTGATGGACTGGCTGACCACAGCGCCGCCTGAGCAGCTGCCGTCGCGCTCTACTTTGACCTCGAGCTGCAGACCCGTGAGCACGGCGGTAGCTGCACCGATGTCCTGTTCGACGACGTTCGGAACATCCACCTGCCCGTCGGAGACGACGAGGGAGATGGTCGCACCCTCCGGAGCGGTGTCACCGGAGACAGGGTCGGAGGAGATGACGATGCCCTGCTTGACCGTTGCCGAGTGCTCGGTCAGCACCGGACCCTCCACGAACCCGTTCGCGAGCAGGGTGGCCGTGGCATCCGCCTGGGCTGAGCCGTCGAGCAGGGGAAGGGCGACCGCCTTGGCGCCGCTCGACACGTAGACGGTAACTTCCTGGTCGGGGGCCACCGTCATGCCGGACGGCGGATCGGTGCGCAGAATCTCACCCGCGGCCGCCTCCGGGTCGGATTGGTCGACGCGCAGTGTCACGAGTCCGAGATCCTTCAGTTGCGCCGACCCCTCGTCCCAGCTCTGGCCGACGACGTCGGGCACCTTGATGGCGACGTTGGCGGTGTAGTTGGTCTGGCTGAGGTTGAAGGTCCAGAGTGCGACAGCGACGATGACCGCGATGAGGATCGTGATTCCGCCCCAGATCCAGGCGACGGGGGGCCGGTTCTGGGTGCGCGGGATCCGGTCGTTCTGGTCGACGTTCAGCTGGCGGAACGTCGCCTCCGATCCGGCGGTCGCGTTCGGGTCGACCCCGAAGAGAGTGGAGGTGAAGTCGGTCTGCGCTGGCCTGCGCTGGGGGATCGACCCGGCGGCAGCGGCCTCGGCGTCGACGCGGAACTCGCGTGCGGTCTGGAACCGGTCAAAGCGATCCTTCGACATGGCGCGGAGAACCACGGCGTCGAGGGCGGGAGAGACGGACGCGGTGAACACGCTCGGCGGCAACGCCTGCTGATTCACGTGCTGGTAGGCGACGGCGACGGGATTTGGCCCGCGGAAGGGTGCACGGCCGGTGAGCATCTCGAACAGCACGATGCCGGCGGAGTAGAGGTCGGTGCGGGCGTCGACGGATTCACCGCGCGCCTGCTCTGGCGAGAAGTACTGGGCCGTGCCGACGATGGTGCTGGTCTCGGCGATGCTGGCAGAGGAGTCGGAGATCGCTCGGGCGATGCCGAAGTCCATGACCTTCACCTGGCCGGTGGCGGTGACCATGATGTTGCCCGGCTTCACGTCGCGGTGCACGACTCCCGCGCGGTGCGAGTATTCGAGGGCGGTGAGCACGCCCGACATGATTCGTACCGCCTCGGCGGGCTCCACCGGGCCCTCGGAGACGATGTCCTTGAGCAGTCGCCCGTCGACGAATTCCATGATGATGTACGGCACGCGCGCCTCGCCGCCCATGTCGTCGACCGTAGTTTCTTCGCCCGCGTCAAAAATGCGCACGATGGTGGGATGGGCCATCTTGGCCGCTTCCTGCGCCTCACGTCGAAAGCGGCTGCGGAAAGTCGGATTGCTGGCGAGTTCTGGCCTCAGAAGCTTGATGGCAACGCGTCTGCCAAGGCGGGAATCGGTGCCGACGTGAACGTCTGCCATGCCGCCGCGCCCGATGAGGTCGCCGATCTCGTACCTGCCTGCAAGCAGGCGCACGCTCTGGGCTACGCCATCTGTCACGAACGATCTCCCGCTTTGTCCCTCGAATGTGTAGTCAGTGTACCCGTCGCTACTGGGCGCCCCGGTTACGGCGCGGGCGTGGCTCCGGTGGGCGTCACGGTGATTTTTGCCGCGTCGGACGCGGGGGATTGCAGCTCGCCGCAGAAGACGAAGTAGCTCACGGTCGTCTCGCCACCGCCCGCCGGGAGCACGATGTCGAGTGACGTCGCCGAGGCAGGCACGGGGTTGGCGGTCTTGGCCTGGCCGTTGCTCACGGAGAAGTTGTAGCCGGTCAGTGCCTGGCCCGAGGGGCAACCCGCGTAGGTCGACCAGGTGACGCTGACGGTCTTGCCGCCGAGCTGTGGGCTGGCAGGAGTCGAGACAGCGGAGGGCTTGGTGGGCTCGGGAATCGCGGCGTAGAACGAGACCGCGATGAGGTCTCCCGCCCGCACGACGCCCGTGGGATTCACCCGATAAGCGAGGCCTACTTCCTCCGGGGTCGGTGCGACGCTGCCGGTGACGACCTCGAGGCGCAGGCCGAGCGCCTCAAGCCGCTGGCCGACCTGTGCTTCGGTCTTGTTGAGGAGCTCTTCTTCGACAACGGTCACCGTCTCGACGGGCGGAGCCGTCGTGACGCTCGGACTGGGTGTCGTGCTCGGAGTGGGCGGCCGTGACGACGCGCTGGAACTCGACGCCGGTGCCGAGGCGTTGGGGTCGGTGGTGTCGTCTTGATTCGTGAAGAGCGCGACGATCACGGCCACGAGAACGATGGCGAGCACGGAGACGATCGCGATGAGCGGCCACATCCACGGGTTGCGCTTGTTCTGCGCCGGCATTGCGGCGGTCGTCGTCTCCTCGGACGAGTCGATGAGACGGGTCGTGGTGGCCGGCTGTCCGTAGTTGGCACCCACAGTGGCCGCGTGCGAACCGCTGCCGAGAATTCCCGGCACCGCGATCGCGGCGGCGGCGACGTCGTCCCTGCGGAGCGCTTGTGCGGCGCGAGCGAAGTTGATCGCCGACGAGGGTCGATCGGCCGGGTTCTTGGCGATGCTCGAGTAGACGAGGTTGCGCACGGGCTCGGAGATTGTCGCGGGAAGCTCAGGCGGGGTCTCGTTGATCTGGGCCATGGCGATCGCGACCTGGGACTCGCCCGTGAACGGCCGGCGGCCGGCGAGTGCCTCGTATGCGACGATGCCGAGCGAGTAGACGTCGGTCGACGGGGAGGCTGGTCGCCCGCTGGCCTGCTCCGGCGACAGGTACTGCACGGTGCCCATGACCTGCCCGGTGGCAGTCAGGGGAACTTGATCGGCGATGCGGGCGATGCCGAAGTCGGTGATCTTGACGCGGTTGTCGGGCGTGATCAGCAGGTTCCCCGGCTTGATGTCCCGGTGCACGAGCCCGGCCGCGTGGGCGGCAGAGAGCGCGTTGGCCGTCTGCGCGACGATGTCGAGCACACGGTCGGGAGACAGGATTCGTTCGCGTTCCAGGATTGCGCTGAGGGCCTCGCCGGGAACAAGTTCCATGACGAGGAAGGCGCTGCCTTCCTCCTCGCCGTAGTCGAAAACGTTGGCGATTCCCTCGTGGTTGACGAGCGCGGCGTGGCGAGCCTCGGCGCGGAAGCGCTCGAGGAAGCCCGGGTCGCCGAGGTACTCCTCTTTGAGGATCTTGATGGCGACGGTGCGCCCGATGACCAGGTCGGTGGCCTGCCAGACTTCACCCATGCCGCCAATGGCGACACGGCTTGACAGCTGGTATCTGCCCCCGAAAGTGAGGCCGCTGGAGGGTCTCATTTGTTTAGCACCGCCTCTAGTACTCTCTTTGCGATTGGAGCCGCGACCGTGTTGCCGAACGCGGATTGACCGCGTCCACCGCCGTTTTCGACCACGACGGCGACGGCGACCTCCGGATTGTCGGCGGGAGCGAATCCGGTGAACCACAGGGTGTACGGTTCGCCTGAACCGTTCTCTGCAGTACCGGTCTTTCCCGCGACGGCGACGCCACTAATTCTCGCATTCGTCGCGACGCCGTTTGCCACGCCATTGATCATCATGTCGGTCAAGGTGCCTGCCGTTTCGCTCGACATCGGTGTGTTGTAGACGGACGGTTGGAGCTGGTCTTTCGCAGTGAGGTCGGGGGCCAGAATGCCCTCGACGAGCGTCGGCTGCATCAGCATTCCGCCGTTCGCGATGGCCGCCGAGATCATCGCGATCTGCAGGGGCGTCACTCGAACACTGGCCTGGCCGAATGCGGAGAGCATCGTCTGCGCGTCGCTCTCGGTCTCGGGGTACACGCTCGGAGTCACTGGCATCGGTACCTCGAGCTTGTCACTGAAGCCGAACTCCTTGGCCTTGGCCGCGATGGAGTCATAGCCGAGGGCGAGGCCGAGCTGCGCAAACGTGATGTTGCATGACAGACGAAGCGCAGTGGCGAGCGACGCGGTCGCGCCGCCCCCGCACGATCCGCCCTCGGAGTTGGTGATGACCGAATTCGTTCCAGGGAGGGTGAGCGACGCCGGGTTGGGGAATTCGCTCTCCGGCGTGAACTTGCCGCTCTCGAGTGCCGCGGCGACCACGACGAGCTTGAAGACCGAGCCGGGTGCGTAGAGGTCGCCCGCGATCGCACGGTTGTCGAGGGGCTTCGCGGGGTCTGCACTGAGTGCCTCGTAGCTCCCCAGCACCTCCGAGTTGTTGTGCACGGCGAGGAGGTTGGGATCGAATGAGGCCTTGGAGACCATCGCGAGAATCGCCCCCGTCGACGGCTCGATCGCCACGACGGAGCCGGAGTTGTCGCCCAGGGCGTCCCATGCCGCCTGCTGAACGAGCGGGTCGATGGTGAGCTCGACCGCGTCTCCCTTGGGTGATTCGCCCGTGAAGATGCCGGTGATCTGATCGAAGAACTGCGCGTTCGAGGTTCCGCTGAGGGTATCGTTGAGCGCCCCTTCGATGCCCGTGCTGCCCTGCATCAGCGTCAGATAGCCGGTGACCGGCGCATAGAGCGGCCCGCTGGAATAAGAACGCAGGAACGAGTAGTTGTCGTCGACCGGGGTCGACGACGCGATCGGCACGCCGTCGACGAGGATCGGCCCGCGTTCTGCGGAGAAGCTGTCGTAGAGGGTGCGCGCGTTGCTCGGGTTCTCCCGCAGGGAATCCGCGGAGACGACCTGGATGACACTGGTCGAGGCGAACAGGGCGACGAACATCATCAGCACCACGAGGCTCACTCGCTTGAGTTCCTTGTTCATTCTTCGATCACCGCCCTGGGTTGATTGCGAACAGTGTCCGACAGACGCAGCAGAAGGGCGGCGATGATCCAGTTCGCCACGAGCGATGATCCACCAGCCGCGAGGAACGGCGTGGTGAGTCCGGTGAGCGGAATCACCCGCGTCACCCCGCCGATGACGATGAAGACCTGCAGCGCGATGACGAAGGACAGCCCGACCCCGAGGAGCCTGCCGAAGTCGTCCTGTCCCGCGAATCCGATGCGGAAGCCCCTGGAGACGAACAGCAGGTACAGGGCGAGAATTGCGAAGAGACCCGCGAGCCCGAGTTCCTCGCCGAGGCTCGCGACGATGTAGTCACTGGAGGCGAGCGGGGTGATCTCCGGCCTGCCCTGCCCGAGCCCCGTGCCGAACAGACCGCCGTTGGCAAAGCCGAATAGGCCCTGCACGAGCTGGTAGCTGCCGCCGTCGCGGGCGTAGACCTCGGGGTTGAAGGCGTCGAGCCACGCCGCGAATCTCCCGTTCACGTAGCTGAGGGTCTGGCTCGCCACGAGCGCGCCAGCGAGGAACAGGGTGAGGCCGAGCACGATCCAGCTCGCCCGACCCGTCGCGACGTAGAGCATGACGAGGAAGAGGCCGAAGTAGAGCAGCGACGTGCCGAGGTCGCGCTGAAAGATGAGCACG
>JAODAY010000300.1 GCA_025463665.1 Microbacteriaceae bacterium | reverse complement strand
CGAAGCCGCAGTGCCCACCGAGCCATCCGTCGAGCAGTCACTCGAGCCGCGGACGATGACGGAGACGGCGACCGGCTTCGAGCTCTTCACCGACCGCTCGGTCGTTGCCCTGCGCGTCGACGGCGAGCTGCGCGACCTCGCCACGACGGTCCTGCCCGGCCAGCTCGTCGAGCCGGTGCTGCTGTCATCCCCTGACGGCCTCAGCATCCTCCGGCACTCCGCGGCGCACGTCGCCGCCCAGGCGGTGCAGTCGATCAACCCGAAGGCGTTGCTCGGCATCGGGCCCCCCATCACAGACGGCTTCTACTACGACTTCGACGTGACCACACCGTTCACCCCGGACGACGTCAAGGCCATCGATAAAGCCATGGAACGCATCATCCGTCAGGGTCAGCGCTTCGTGCGCCGCGTGGTGACCGAAGACGAAGCGCGCGCCGAACTGGCAGGCGAGCCGTACAAGCTCGAGCTCATCGGTCTCAAGGGCGCTTCGACGAGCTCAGCGGCCGAGCTCGGTGCCGACAACGAGTCCGTCGAGGTCGGTGGCGCGGAACTCACGATTTACGACAACGTCGATGCCAAGACCGGTGAGGTCTACTGGAAGGATCTCTGCCGCGGCCCCCACCTGCCGTCGACGCGCATGATCGGCAACGGATACGCGCTCATGCGCACCGCGGCGGCGTACTGGCGCGGTTCGGAGAAGAACAAGCAGCTCCAGCGCGTCTACGGCACCGCGTGGGCCACCAAAGACGAACTGCGGGCCTACCAGGCGCGCCTCGAGGAGGCCGCGAAGCGCGACCACCGCAAGCTCGGCTCTGAGCTCGACCTGTTCTCGTTCCCTGAGGAGATCGGTTCGGGTCTCGCGGTGTTCCACCCCAAGGGCGGCATCATTCGCTCCGAGATCGAGAACTACATGCGCGAGCAGCTGCTGTCGCACGGCTACGACCTCGTCAACACCCCGCACATCACCAAGGGGCACCTCTTCGAGACCAGCCAGCACCTCAACTGGTACCGCGAGGGCATGTTCCCGCCCATGCACCTCGACGAGGAGACCGACGAGGAGGGCAACGTCACCCGGCAGGGGCAGGACTACTACCTCAAGCCCATGAACTGCCCGATGCACAACCTCATCTTCCGTTCGCGCGGCCGGAGCTACCGCGAGCTGCCGCTGCGCCTGGCTGAATTCGGCACCGTCTACCGCTACGAGAAGAGCGGGACCCTTTCCGGCCTCACCCGCGTGCGCGGTCTGACCCAGGACGATGCGCACATCTACGTCACGGCTGAGCAAGTCAAAGCCGAGGTCGCGAGCCAGCTCGAGTTCGTTTTCGAAACCCTGCGCGGGTACGGCCTCGACAACTTCTACCTCGAGCTGTCGACCAGGGACCCGGAGAAGTCGGTGGGCACCGATGAGCAGTGGGATGACGCGACGGAGACCCTGCGCCAGGTCGCAATGGACTCCGGCCTGGAACTCGTCGCCGATCCCGGGGGAGCGGCGTTCTACGGTCCGAAGATCTCCGTCCAGGCCCGCGACGCGATCGGCCGCACCTGGCAGCTCTCGACGGTCCAGCTCGACTTCAACCAGCCCGAGCTGTTCGAACTCGAGTACACCGCGTCAGACGGCACCCGCCAGCAGCCCGTCATGATCCACCGCGCGCTGCTCGGCTCGATCGAACGTTTCTTTGCGATCCTGCTCGAGCACTACGCCGGTGCGTTCCCGGTGTGGCTCGCCCCCGTGCAGGTCGTCGGCATCCCCGTCGCCGAGCAGTACGAGGAATACCTCGGAGACGTCATCGCGCGGCTCAAGAAGCGTGGCGTGCGCGCGAACCTCGACGTGTCGAGCGACCGCATGCCGAAGAAGATCCGCACCCACACCAAGGACAAGGTGCCCTTCCAGCTCATCGCCGGCGAGGAGGACCGCGCAGCCGGCTCGGTGAGCTTCCGCTTCCGCGACGGCACTCAGGAGAACGGCGTTCCCATCGCCGACGCCATCGCGCGCATCACCGAGGCGATCGCGACGAAGGCGCAGGTCTGATGCGGGACTATGACGGAACGGAATACCGCGACGTGGAGTCGGTGAACGACTTCGCCGCCGTGCCAGACGCTTTCCAGCGGCTGTGGACCCCGCACCGAATCGCCTACATCCAGAGCGGACAGGAGTCGGGGGCCGACGTCTGCCCATTCTGCATCGCGCCCACGCTGAGCGACGAAAAGGCCCTCATTGTCGCGCGCGGCGAGCACGCCTTCGTGCTCCTGAACCTCTTTCCGTACAACAGCGGCCACCTGCTCGTCTGCCCGTACCGCCACGTGCCGACCTACGATCTCGCCACCGACGAGGAGGTCGCCGAGGTAGCGAGTCTCACCCAGACTGCGATGCGCGTTCTCACCGCGACCTCCGGCGCTCACGGCTACAACATCGGGATGAACCAGGGCCAGGTCGCGGGAGCCGGCATCGCCGAGCACCTGCACCAGCATCTAGTTCCCCGCTGGGCACAGGACTCGAATTTCTTCCCGATCATCGCGGGGACCAAGGCGCTTCCGCGCCTTCTCGGGGATGTCCGTGCCGAAATAGCGAACAACTGGCCGGCATGACCCGCCCCCGCCGACATCCCCGATCCGCGCCAACTAGAATTAGGAACCATGAGCACTAGCGATACGACAGAACAGCTGGGTACGAGCCGCGTCAAGCGTGGACTCGCAGAAATGCTAAAGGGCGGTGTCATCATGGACGTCGTCAACGCCGACCAGGCGAAGATCGCCGAAGACGCCGGTGCGGTCGCTGTCATGGCGCTCGAGCGGGTTCCCGCCGACATCCGTTCGCAGGGTGGCGTCGCCCGCATGAGCGACCCGGACCTCATCGACGGCATCATCTCCGCCGTCTCGATTCCCGTCATGGCGAAGGCCCGCATCGGTCACTTCGTCGAGGCGCAGGTGCTCGAAGCTCTCAAGGTCGACTACATCGACGAGTCCGAGGTGCTCAGCCCCGCCGACTACGTCAACCACATCGACAAGTGGAACTTCACGGTTCCATTCGTCTGCGGCGCGACCAACCTGGGCGAGGCGCTGCGTCGCATCACCGAGGGTGCCGCGATGATCCGGTCCAAGGGCGAGGCAGGCACCGGCGACGTTTCGGAGGCCACCAAGCACATTCGCACGATCAAGCGTGAGATCGCGGCGCTGGCGTCGAAGAGCCACGACGAGCTGTACGTCGCGGCAAAGGAGCTGCAGGCACCGTACGACCTCGTCGTCGAGATCGCGCGCACCGGCACGCTTCCCGTCGTCCTGTTCACCGCGGGTGGAGTGGCGACGCCGGCCGACGCCGCGCTCATGATGCAGCTCGGCGCCGACGGCGTGTTCGTCGGATCGGGCATCTTCAAGTCCGGCAACCCCGCACAGCGCGCCGCCGCGATCGTGAAGGCGACGACGTTCTTCGATGACCCCCAGGTCATCGCCGAAGCATCGCGTGGACTCGGCGAAGCGATGGTCGGCATCAACGTCTCCGACCTCGCAGCCCCGCACCGCCTCGCAGAACGTGGCTGGTAGCGGTTCCCCGAGCCTGTCGAACGGCACACCGCTCGTCGGTGTCCTGGCGCTGCAGGGCGATTTTCGTGAACACCTCGCCCTGCTTCATTCTCTGGGGGCGGATGCCATAGCGGTCCGTCGCCCGGAGGATCTCGCCCGCGTGCAGGGTCTCGTGATCCCCGGCGGCGAGTCGAGCGTGATGGACAAGCTCAGCCGCCTGTTCGGCATGGCGGAACCGTTGCGTGAAGCCGTGGCATCCGGCCTGCCGATGTTCGGCACCTGTGCCGGCCTCATCATGCTCGCCGACACCGTGCGCGACGCGATCGAGGGCCAGCAGACGCTCGGCGGATTCGACATCGCGGTGCGGCGCAACGCCTTCGGCTCGCAGACGGCGTCGTTCGAAGTGGACCTCGACATCCCCGAGCTCGGCGAGTCGCCCGTGCACGCCGTGTTCATCCGGGCCCCGGTCGTGGAGAGCACCGGCGATGGCGTCACGGTGCTGTCGGCGCTCGACGACGGCCGCATCGTCGCCGTTCAACAAGGTAACCTGCTCGGCACCGCCTTCCATCCGGAGATCACGGGGGAGACCCGTTTTCACGAGTATTTCCTCGAGAGCGTTCGCGCGCGCTCCTGACCTGCCCCCTCGCCCGCGGCGCAGATCGGCGCCGCCGAGCCGCCAGACTGGGGGCATGAAACTGTATTCGGATTTCGCCGCCCAGCGCAGCCGCCAGGTCACGACCGACGTGCTTGCGCTCGTCGCCATCGGCGCGTGGGTCTGGCTCGGCGCCTTCGTCTACAGCCTCGTGAGCGGGCTCACCGATTTCGGCCGGCAGATGCAGACCGCGGGCGCGGGCCTGCGCTCGACCATGACGGACGTCGGCGATGAATTGGGCGGCGTGCCGCTCATTGGGAGCGGCATCCGTGGGCCCTTCGACTCGGCGAGCGACGCCGGCGCGACCCTCGAGGCCGCCGGGCAGAGCCAGCAGGTGGCCGTGCAGCAGCTCGCGACCGGTCTCGGTCTCGGCATAGCGCTGATCCCCGTCGCGACCATCGTCATCCTCTGGCTCGTGCCGCGCCTGCGGTTCGCGCGACGTGCGGCAGGCGCCCGCTCGCTCGCGTCGGAGGGAGCCGGCCGTGACCTCCTCGCCCTGCGGGCTCTGGCCACACAGAAGCTCTCGGTGCTCGGCACCGTCGACCCCGACCCGGCCGCGGCGTGGCGACGGGGCGATCCCGAGGTGCTGCGCTCACTTGCCGCCCTCGAGTTGAGGTCGTCGGGCATCAAGATGCGCTGACTCGCCTGCTCCTCTGCCTGACCGGTGCGCTGACTCACGGGGCGCCGCTGGCGAGCGGGCATGCGCTCGTTGGCTAGAATGTGAGCATGTCAGGCCACTCCAAATGGGCAACCACCAAGCACAAGAAGGCGATCACCGATTCGCGCCGTGCAAAGTCGTTCGCCAAGC
>JAODAY010000297.1 GCA_025463665.1 Microbacteriaceae bacterium | reverse complement strand
TCCGTCGCCACGATCTTGCGCCAGTCGTCGAGGGTGAGCTCGAGGAACTTGGTGCTCTGTCCGAGACCGGCGTTGTTGACGAAGACGTCGATTCCGCCGAGGTCGGCGATGAGCCCATCGATCACACCACCGCATTCTTCGAGATCCGACGTGTCGAGTCGAGCCACGACGGCGCGCGTGCCCTCGGCCCGCACGAGCCTCGCGGTCTCCTCCGCGCCCTCCTCGTCCGAGTGCCAGGTGACACCGACGTCCATCCCGGCCCGCGCGAGCGCGACTGCCGTTGATCGCCCGATGCCGGAGTCGGATCCGGTGACGATGGCGTAGTGGGGGTCAAAGGTGTGGGTGTCGATCACGGTCGGTCCTCTCGCGCTCCGCGCATTTCGCGGTCACCCTCAGCCTTGAGTCGCGACGGATGCCACGCAAGGGGTTGCCGTTTTCTCCACCGTCTGGCGACAGTGCCGTGCACTACCCCCGGGCGCCCACGTAGGCTTTATCGGTGTCCGAGAGCCAATTCCTCCCCCGTGGCCAGGCCAGCCTCGAGGTTCTGCGTGCCGAAGCGCACCAGGAACTCGACACCATCGTCGAAGAACGGCTGCTCGCCGGCGAAGACCCCTGGGCGTTCATGGAGCAACTCCCGACCGTCGACGAACTCGTCGTCTACCTGCTCAGAGCCGACGCCATCAACGCGAACGACGGCCGGCGACCCTCGGCGACCCGCGAGTACCGCGTGCTGCGTCAGATCGCGCTCGAGCACCCGGCGCTCACCACGACCGTGTGGCGCCTGCTCGACGAGCACGGACCACTCACCCGACAGTACTGGTGACGCATAGCGGGAACAGCACATAAGCTCGCGCACCACCCGGTGCCTGGTCGGCTTCGTGGCACGATTGTCGTATGTCGACTGCCGCGCTGCCCCTCGTCGACGCGCGCGACATCATCCGGCTCGTCGGGCCCGGCTCCTACCAGCGCGCCCAGGTGTACACCCGCGGCGGCGCCGTCACCGAGCTGGAGTGGGACCCGGAGTCCGGTCTGCTGAGCAGCACGGTGCTCGGCACCCAGCCGGAACCGTACCGGTGCCACATCGAGCTCGCACCGGCACGAGCGGGCTTCGAACGCCCGGTCAGCGGCAACTGCTCGTGTCCGGTGGGCCTCTCCTGCAAACACGTGGCCGCCACGCTGCTCGAGTGCAACGCCGCCCAGTTGCGCAAGGGCGCCGTCGCGAGCGACCTGCTCGCGGCATCCGCTGGTGGGACCGCGTCGGGCAGTGTCGCCGACTCCGTACGGCCCTCCGCGCAGCCGGCCGCGCAGCCGGCCGACTGGAAGACCGCCCTCACCCGGGTCACCGCCGCGCCGTCTCACGCCGACTCCCCGATCGCCCTGCAATTCGAGCTACGCGAACAAACCCCGCGCACCCGCGACAGGTGGCGTGGGCCGACCGCCGTCACCGCGACAGCGAGGGCCGCGAACGTCGAGTACCGACTCGGGGTGCGCCCCGCGATCCGCAGCGCCGCCGGCAACTGGGTTCGCGGCAACGTGACGTGGAACTCTCTCGGCTACCAGGCGAACCGGCTCACCCTCGACGCCGACCACCAGCGCTGGTTCGCTCAATTCGTGGCGCTCTATCGCGCGACGACACGCGACGTCTACACCGGGCAGGATTCCGACTGGCTCTACCTTGACGAGTTTCACAGCGCGCTGCTCTGGCAGCTGCTCGGCGAGGCACGGTCGCTCGGAATCGAGCTGATCGGACCGAAGAAAGACGCGACCATCACCGTCGCGGGTCTCGCGGCCGTGAGCCTCGACGCGACTCTCGACGACAGCGGCGCCCTGCGCCTCGAACCGCGACTCACGATAGACGGACAACCGAGGAACGTCACCGCGGCGGGAGTCATCGGCGACCACGGTGTCTATCTGGCGGAGTTGTCACCGAGCTTCGGTGCGGTGTTGGCACCAACAGCCCAGCCGCTCAGCGGGGAGCAGCGCAGACTCCTCGCCGCGGCATCCGCCATCGTCGTGCCGAAGTCCGATGTCGACGAGTTTCTCGGCGACTACTACTCGAGGCTGCGCCGCACCGTCGAGATCACGAGCACCGATGACTCTCTCGAACTCCCGCGGCTGAGCCCGCCCGTGCTGGTCGCCACCGTGCGCTTCGGCGACGCGCAGTCGCTCACGCTCGAGTGGGCGTGGGAGTACGACTCGGGCCGCACCACGAAGAGGCTGCCACTCGACGCACCGCTCGACGACACGCGTGACCTCGATACCGAACGCGAGACGCGGGCGGCGTTGCGGGCGGCGCTCGACGATGAGCTCGACGATGAGCTCGGCGATGAGCCGGGCGCGCTCAGACTCCGGGGAGTCGCGGCGGCCGAGTTCAGCGACAAGACACTGCCGGTGATCGAGGGCGTCGCCGGGGTGCGCGTCGACCTCGTCGGGGAGCGCCCGGACTACCGCGAGCTCACCGAAACCCCGAAACTGGTGCTCAAGACCGTGGAGAGCGAGAAGCGGGACTGGTTCGACCTCGGAGTGATCGTGAGCGTCGACGGCCGCAACGTGCCGTTCGGGCCGCTCTTCACGGCCCTCTCCCGCGGACACGACAAGCTGCTGCTCGTCGACAACTCCTACCTGTCGCTCGACCACCCCGTCTTCGCCGAACTGCTGCGGCTCATTCGCGAGGCGTCGGCGCTCGCCGAGTGGGAGACAACACCACGCATCAGTCGCTACCAGGCCAGCCTCTGGGCAGATCTCGAAGACCTCGCGGATGACACGGAGCAGGCCGTCTCCTGGCGCACCGCCGTTTCCGGCCTCAACGCGATCGAGACCGTCGAGTCGATCCCCGTGCCCGCCGGCCTCACCGCCACCCTCCGGCCATACCAGCAGGAGGGTTTCGAGTGGCTCGCCTTCCTCTACGAGCACGGCCTCGGCGGCATCCTCGCCGACGACATGGGGCTCGGCAAGACGGTGCAGACCCTCGCCCTCGTGACGCACGCCGTCGCTCGCGGTGCGACCGCGCCCTTCCTCGTCGTCGCACCCACGTCCGTGGTCTCCAACTGGGTGACCGAGGCGGCGCGGTTCACCCCGGGGCTCGTCGTGCGCGGCGTCAGCGCGACCGAGAAGAAGAGCGGCCGTTCGCTCGCCGAGCACACGGCGGGCGCCAACGTGATTGTGACCTCATACGCGCTGTTCCGCCTCGACCTCGAGGCCTACCAGCAGCTCGACTGGGCGGGGCTCGTTCTCGATGAGGCACAGTTCGTCAAGAACGCGGCCTCGAAGGCGCACCGCGCCGCGGTGGAGCTGCGGGCGCCGCTCAAGATCGCGATTACCGGCACGCCGCTCGAGAACAGCCTCCTCGACCTCTGGGCGCTCTTCGACATCGTCGCTCCGGGCCTCTTCCCCTCCCGCCGGCGCTTCACCGACGACTACGTGCGCCCCATCACCTCCAGCGCCGCAGACGAGTCGCCGCGACCGGCGGAACTGCTCTCGAAGCTGCGCAGGCGCATCCGCCCGCTCATGATGCGCCGCACCAAGGACCTCGTCGCCGCCGAACTCCCCGCGAAGCAGGAACAGGTGCTGCGCATCGAGCTCGCTCCCGCACACCGCACGCTGTACGACACGTTCCTGCAGCGCGAACGCCAGAAGCTGCTCGGGCTCATCGACGACATGGACAAGAACCGCTTCATCGTGTTCCGCTCGCTCACCCTGCTGCGCATGCTCTCCCTCGACGCCTCGCTCATCGACGAGAAGTACGAGGGGGTGCCCTCGAGTAAACTCGACGCGCTCTTCGAACAGCTCGACGACGTCGTGGCCGAGGGGCACCGGGCACTCATCTTCAGCCAGTTCACGACCTTCCTGCGCAAGACAGCCGACCGGCTCGAGGCGCACGGCATCGCCTACGAGTACCTCGACGGTTCCACGCTGAAGCGCGCCGACGTCGTCTCCCGGTTCAAGAAGGGCGACGCGCCCGTCTTCCTCATCAGCCTCAAGGCCGGCGGCTTCGGCCTCAACCTGACCGAGGCCGACTACGTCTTCATGCTCGACCCCTGGTGGAACCCCGCCACGGAATCGCAGGCAATCGACCGCACCCACCGCATCGGCCAGACCAAGAACGTCATGGTCTACCGTCTCGTTGCGAGCGGAACCATCGAGGAGAAGGTCATGGCGCTCAAGGAGAACAAGGCCCGGCTCTTCGACGCGGTCATGGACGACGATGCCGTCTTCAGCTCCGCTCTCACCGCCGACGACATTCGCGCCCTGCTCGAGCCGTAGGCAGAGCACCAGGCTTGCGCATTCGCGGAGTCTTCCGCGCTCTCCGATAGCCTGTGTCGGTGAGTATCGATTTCTTCAACGCACCCATTGACCGTGCTTCTTCGGAGCTGCTCGAGACCCAGGGCCTGCGCCTCGGGGTCGTCGACACGGCGGACAGGTCGGCATTCGGCGACTGGATGCGCGCCGAGTCCCGGGGTTTTCACGACCCCGACCCGACCCTCGAGCGCCTCGATCAGCTCGTTGCGGGCCTCGCCTACCGACGCAGCACGGGCGTATGGGACGAGACGACACCGGATGCCACGACCCCGGTCGCCACCGTCAGCTCCTGGGCAACGCCCCTCACCGTGCCCGGCGCGCGCACCGTCGACGCGTGGGCGATCAGTGCCGTCACTGTGTCTCCCACTCACCGTCGTCGCGGCATCGCCCGCGCCATGCTCGAGGCCGAATTGCGCACCGCCCGTGCCCTGGAAGTGCCCGTCGCCATGCTCACCGTGTCCGAGGCGACGATCTACGGCCGATACGGGTTCGCGCCCTCGGTCATGGCGGCCGACTGGAAGATCGAGACCGGTCGCGCCAGCTGGAATGGTCCGCGCTCGCACGGCCGCGTGACGTTCATCAC
>JAODAY010000170.1 GCA_025463665.1 Microbacteriaceae bacterium | reverse complement strand
ATGAACGGCATGACCGTGGCGGGGAGGTCCGGACCCTGCGCCAACCCGCACGCAGCAACGATGCCGCCGTAGTTCGTCTGGGCCAACACGGTGGCCAGGGTGTGGCTGCCGACCGAGTCGACCGCGGCCGCCCACCGCTGCTTCTGCAGCGGCTTGCCCTGCTCGGAGAGTTCCGCGCGGTCGATGATGGCGCTCGCACCGAGCGAGCGGAGGAAGTCGTGCTCCGCCGCGCGCCCGGTCGAGGCTGTGACGTCATAGCCGAGGCCCGCCAGCAGCGCGATCGCGACCCCGCCGACCCCGCCGCTCGCACCGGTCACGAGCACGGAGCCGCCGTCTGCGGGGGAGAGCTGCTTCTCGATCGCGAGCACCGCGAGCATGGCGGTGAACCCCGCGGTACCGATGGCTGCGGCCCTTGCTGGCGAGAGTGCCTTGGGCAGTGGCACGAGCCACTCGCCCTTTACCCTGGCCCGTTCGGCGAGTCCGCCGTGGTGATTCTCGCCGATGCCGAAGCCGTTCAGGATGACGCGGTCGCCGACCGTCCAGTCCCTGGAGGTGTCCGACACCTCGGCAACGGTGCCGACCAGGTCGATTCCGGCGATGAGCGGATACTCACGGATCACTCCGGGGCGCCCGGTGAGCGCGAGGCCGTCCTTGAAGTTGATGCTCGAGTAGTCGACGTCGATCGTCACGTCGCCCTCGCCGAGATCATCGTCGGTGAGGGCGGTCACGAGGTGCGCCTCTGCGGGTGCCTTGGCGGCATCCGTAACGGTCTTGTCTATGCGGAGTGCCCTGAACATGAGCACAGCTTAGGCGGCGTGCCATAAAAAGGCATGGCTTGCGCCATAAACCGGGTCGGATGCCACCGGCCACCGCCGCGCACGGGCGGCAGCTAGCCGAACAGGATGCAGGCCTCGTCGTAGCGATCCTGCGGCACCGTCTTGAGCTTGCCGAGCGCGTCGGCGAACGGCACAGTGATGATGTCGGTGCCCTTGAGCCCGACCATGTGGCCCCAGCGCCCGTCGAACGCGGCCTGGAGCGCGGCCATTCCGAGCCGCGTCGCGAGCACCCGGTCGTAGGCGCTCGGCGTTCCGCCGCGCTGGATGTGGCCGAGGGTGGTCGCGCGGGTCTCGATGCCGGTGCGCTCCTCGATGATCGGGGCGAGCAGCTCGCCGATGCCGCCCAGTCGCGGGCGACCGAAGGCGTCGAGTCCGCGTTCGCTGTGCGCATCGTCCATCGAATCGAGGGCGAAGCCTTCTGCGACCACGATGAGCGGTGCGCGGCCGCGGTCGTGGGCGCTCGTGACCCACGCCAGGATCTGGTCGATCGACGTCTTCTGTTCGGGGATGAGGATGGCGTGCGCGCCGGCCGCCATGCCGGAGTGCAGCGCGATCCAGCCGACGTGGCGGCCCATGACCTCGGCGATCATGCAGCGGCCGTGGGAGTCTCCGGTGGTGCGCAGGCGGTCCATGGCATCAGTGGCGATCTGCACGGCGGTGTCGAAGCCGAAGGTGTAGTCGGTGGCGTCCAGATCGTTGTCGACGGTCTTGGGAACGCCGACGATGTTGATGCCGGCGTCGGTCAGGCGCTTCGCGGCGGCGAGCGTCCCCTCGCCGCCGATCGCGATGATCGCATCGATGCCGTTCTCCGTCATCACCTCGTTGATGCGGTCGACGCCGCCGATGCCATCGAACGGGTTGGTGCGCGAGGTGCCGAGAATCGTGCCGCCCTGCTTGTGGATGCCCTTGATCTCGTGCCTGCCGAGCGGGCTGAAGTCGCCCTCGACGAGGCCCTTCCAGCCGTTGCGGAATCCGACGAAGTCCTCGCACTTTCCGGTCTGGATGCCCGTGTACACGATTCCGCGGATGACCGCGTTGAGTCCGGGCGCGTCTCCGCCACTCGTCAGGATGCCGATTTTCATGAGTCCATCATGACGCATCGAATCCGGCGGTCGATGCAGGCCTCCCAATGGGGGGTAGGGGTGCCCATACTCACGTCGACCTCACGTCCAATAGAGTGGGACGGCGCGCTGGAGACCTGGCTCGCGGTTCACACGATAGCTATCAGCACAAGGAGCATCATGGCTAGCGCCTACCCCGCCGCCCCGCCAGCACAGCCCGCCCAGCCCGGGAACGTCGATCCGAACAAGACGTTCGGCATCGTCGCCCTCATCGTTTCGATCTTCCTCTCGCTCATCGGCGGGATCCTCGGCATCGTTGCGTACACGAAGTCGAAGAAGGCCGGATTCAAGAACGGGTTCGCTCTCGCCGCGATCATCGTCGGATTCACGCTCTTCGTGCTTCAGGTCATCGCTGCCGTGCTGATCGGCGTCGCCGCCGCCAGCATCTATGACAGCCTGTGCGACGGACGAACCTCTGGCGTCTACGAGACGACGACCGGCGAATCGGTCACCTGCCCGTAAAGCCTGATCTTTTCGAACGGATGCAGCGCCCCGGCCCTACGGCCGGGGCGCTTCTTCGTTCGCGAGCGCGAGCGCTGCCTCGTGCGCGGGGCAGGCCGTGGCGGTGGCGTGCTCCTCGCACACCACCAGTTGTTCGCGGCACGACGGTTCGCCGCAGTTGCGCATGTTCCTGGTCGGCGTGCCGCACCGGTAGCAGTGGCCGATCACCGCGGCTTCGGGAGAGAAATCAATCGACATGCGCTTGTCGAAGACGTAGAGCGACCCCTTCCACAGGCCCGCGTCACCGAAGGTTTCGCCGTACTTCACGATGCCGCCGTCGAGCTGGTAGACCTCGCCGAAGCCACGGCTGACCATGAGCGACGACAGAACCTCGCAGCGGATGCCCCCGGTGCAGTAGGTCACGATGGGGCTGTTCTTGAGGTGGTCGTACCTGCCGCTGTCGAGCTGCTCAACGAAATCACGCGTGGTCGCGACATCCGGTACGACCGCGCCGTCGAAGCGGCCGATTTCCGCCTCGAAGGCGTTGCGCCCATCGAAGAAGGTGACGTCGGTGCGGGCGACGAGTTCGTGCAGCTCCTCGGGCGACAGTTTTGTGCCGCCGCCGACGACGCCGTTCTCGTCGACGGAGAGTTCGCCGGGTGCTCCGAAGCTCACGATCTCGTCTCTCACGCGCACGCTCAGCCGGGGGAAGTCGTCACCCCGGCCCTCGCTCCACGTGAAGTCGATGGAAGCGAACGGTGCGTACTCGCGCGTCTTGCGCACGTAGCGCTTGACGTCTCTCAACTCGCCGCCGACCGTTCCGTTGATGCCGTCGGAGGAGATGAGGATGCGGCCGGTCAATTTGAGGGACTCCGCAAGATCGCGTTGCCACAGCCGGATCGCCTCCGGGTCGGCGAGGGGGGTGAAAGCGTAGAACAGGATGATTTTCGGTACGGCCACCTTTCGAGGGTAGCGCGCGCGTTCAGCAGAATCCTGCGGGCAAGCGTGAGGATGAACGGGCAGCGTCGGACGGTGCGGACAGTGAGCGGGCCTCTCGCGATTCGGGTCGCGCGGTGCGTCTCTCACTCGTGAGCGTACGGCGTGGGCGCACTACGACGCTATGGTGTGTAGCGAATCGCTGACCCCCACTTCGGGGGTCGCGTCGCGCGCTCACGAAACGCGGCCTAGGCTGGAATGGATGTCTGTCCCATCCGTCACCACCACCTACTCGCCCGCTACGGCGGTGAACCTCGGCACCACCCTGCGCCCCCTGCACCGCGGGCCGTTCGACCCCACCATGCGCGTGGGCGACGCGGGCGTGTGGCGAACGATGCTGACTCCGCTGGGCGCCGCGAGTCTTCACCTCAGCACGAGAGGGAGCAGGGTCGAGGCTAGGGCATGGGGGGATGGCGCGGAGTGGGCCATCGCCGGCGTGCCCGAGCTGCTCGGCGCCGGCGATGACTGGAGCGGGCTCGACGTCTCGGGCAACGCCTTTCTCGCCGACTCCCTCCGGCGCAATCCCGGCTTGCGGCTCATGCGCACCTGCCAGGTCTTCGAGATGCTCCTCGTGGCGATCCTCGAGCAGAAGGTGACGAACGTCGAGGCCAGGCGCTCGTGGCGCACGCTGCTGACCAGGTTCGGCGATCCAGCGCCCGGCCCAGCTCCCGA
>JAODAY010000280.1 GCA_025463665.1 Microbacteriaceae bacterium | reverse complement strand
GCACGATCTCCGGCAGGCGGGAGAGCTGCACGAGCCCGACCGCCGCCTGCATGTCCGTCATGCGGTAGTTGAAGCCGACCTCGTTGTACTGCTCCGGCGGCGCGAGAACGGAGGCGTGCCTCGCGTTGGCCGACACGCTCATCGAGTGTTCGCGCAGGGTGCGCGCCCGCTCGGCCCAGTCCGCGCGGGTGGTGGTGAGCATGCCGCCCTCGCCCGTCGTGAGCAGCTTGCGCGGGTGGAACGACCACGCCGCGATATCCGCTCCGGCGCCGACCGGCCGACCCCGGTAGGTAGAGCCGGCTCCGCACGCGGCATCCTCGACGACGACGATGCCCCGCGGGTCGAGCAGCTCGCGGATGGGGGCGAGGTCGACCGGAACACCGCCCTGATCGACGACGATCACGGCCCGGGTCTGCGGGGTGAGTGCAGCGATCAGCGTCTGCGCGGTGACGTTGCCCGTGAGCGGGTCGACGTCGGCGAACACCGGCCGCGCGCCTACGTAGGTCGGGGCGTTCGCGGTTGCAATGAACGAGAAGGATGGCACGACGACATCGTCACCAGGGCCGATGCCCGCGACCACGAGCGCGAGGTGCAGCGCGGTCGTGCAGTTCGACGTCGCGATCGCGAACGGCGCATGCATCGCCTCGGCGAAGGCGTTCTCGAAAGCGACCACGCGGGGTCCCTGGGCGACCCAGCCCGATTCGATGACCTCGCGCAGCGCGTCGGCCTCTTCGGTGCCGAGCCACGGCTTCATCACGTTGATGCGCTCGCTCATGCGACCACCGCCGAGCGTCCCGCCGCGATCTCCTCGCGCTGTGGTCGCCACCACTCGACGAGTTCGCGGAGACCATCTTCGAGGCCCGTCGTGGCGGTGAAGCCGAGGTTTTTCTCCGCCGCTTCCGTGCTCGCGAGTCGGCGGGCGACGCCGTTGACCGCGCGCTCGGGGCCGTGCCCGACGCTGAGGTCGGAGTCCATGGCCCTCAGCAGCGCCTCGGCGAGGGCGAGCAGACTCGTCTCCTCCCCGCTCGCGACGTTGTAGACGCCCTCGCGAATGTCGCTCTCGGCGGCAAGGATATTGGCTCGGGCGATGTCCTTTGTGAAAATGAAGTCCATCGTCTGCTGGCCGTCGCCGAAGATGAGCGGTGGCTGGCCGTCGACGATGCGCTCCATCCAGCGCACGAGCACCTCGGTATAGAGGCCGTGCACGTCCATCCGCGGTCCGTATACGTTGAAGTAGCGCAGTCCGACGTAGTCGATCCCGTTCATCGCCCGGAAGCTGCGCACCATGCCCTCGTTGAAGGACTTGGCCGCACCGTAGAAGGTGTCGTTGTTGTGGTGGTGGTGGCGTTCGCCGGTCGGAAACTCCTCCGCCATGCCGTATACCGAGGCGCTGGAGGCGAACACGAGCTTCTCGACGGTCTTGGCGGCGACCGCCTCGAGCACGTTGAATGTGCCGTCGACGAGGACCTCGAGCGCGAGCCGGGGGTCCTCCGCACACTGGGTGATGCGGATGGCCGCCTGGTGGAACACGAGGTCTTTGCCGACGGTGAGGTCGTGCACGAGGTCGCGGTCCCGGATGTCTCCCGTGACGAGGGTCACCTTGTTGCTCTCGAGCGCGGGTTCGAGGTTCGCGACTCGGCCGCGCACGAGGTTGTCGAGCACGTCGATGTGCGCGACTCCCCGGTCGAGCAGCTGATCGACGAGCGTAGAACCGATTGTGCCGGCGCCACCGGTCACGAGCACACTGGCCCCGGCGAGGGCCGTCATCGGTTCGCTCCCGTCAGGGCCGTGGCATCCGCTTTCATAGAGTGGTGCTCGCTACTGCCGTCGACCACCGCCATACCGCCGTTGTCGTCAAGGCTGCGCGTGGCGGCCTCGAGCACCGAGAGCACGCGCAGTCCGGCGAGGCCGTCGGTGCGGGCGGGGCGCTTCTCGCGGATGCTCGCGGCGAACTCCGTGGCCATCTGACCGAGAGCCTCGTGCTCGGGAAGCGCTGGAGACCAGGTGTCGCCGAGCCGGTAGGAGATGGCGGCGGCGGTGCGGTCGGTGCCGTCGGCCGACTGCTGCTGCAGATCGACTCCGCGGTCGTAGATGCTGAGGCGCTGCTGCGGGTTGAGGTCGTCCCAGACAAGGGTTCGCTTGGTGCCGCCGATGACCATGCTGCGAATCTTGGTCGGGCTCAGCCAGTTGACGTGCACGTGCGCGATTGCGCCGCCGTCGAGCGGCACGGTGAGGTAGCCGATGCAGCTGCGTCCGGCTCCGAGCGGGTCGGCGCCCTGCGCGGAGACCGCCTGCGGGCGCAGTCCGCCGGGCAGGATGAAGTCGATGATGGACAGGTCGTGCGGGGCCAGGTCCCAGAACACGTCGACGTCGGGCTGCACGAGACCGAGGTTGATGCGCACCGAGTCGATGAAGAGCAGGTCGCCGAGCGCGCCCTCCGCGATGAGTTCACGGATCTTCAGCACAGCCGGCGTGTAGCAATAGGTGTGATCGGTCATGAGCGTGAGGCCGCGCTCCTCGGCGATCCGCACCATCTCGAGAGCGTGTGCGCGGTTGTCGGCGAGTGGCTTCTCGACGACGACGTGCTTGCCCGCCATGAGGGCGGCGAGCACGACGCCGTGATGGGTTCGGGCGGGGGTCGCGATAGCTACCGCGTCGATGTCATCGCGGGCGAGCAGTTCGGGGAGGTCGGTGTGCACGTCGACGTGCCCGACCTTCGCGGCGAGGGCGGTCGCCCTGGTCTCGTCGAGGTCGCAAATGGCCGCGAGGTTCCAATCGGGGCTTGCGCTGAAGTTTCTGGCCAGGTTCGGGCCCCAGTAGCCGGCGCCGATCACCGCCACTGAAAGTGTGTTCGTCATGCGTTTCCTCTGCTTCGGGTTCAAGGAAAAATGGGTGCGAGGTATCGAGTCGAACGTCGTCAGGGAGCCGGGGTGAACCCCACATCCACGAAGTAGTTCGTGCGGCTGTACTCGCGGGTGGGGAACCCACCCGTTGAGCTGTAGACGAACTTGCCGTTTCCGCTTGCTGGAGCGGTGAGCGAACCGTTCGTTTTCGCCGTTGAGAAGTACCCGTCGCTGGATGAGTACCTGCCCTGGGGAGCGAAGTAGGAGACGACGTAGGTGGTGCCCGCGGCGAGAGTCACGGGCGTCGCAAACTGCGCCGTCTGCCAACCTGACGCTGTCTCGCCGGTGAAGTTCGCTGTGCCGAGGAGCTGCCCGGTGGACGACCACAGATGTCCGACGTGGGTTCCGGCGTTGCCCGTTCCCTTGTAGAAGCGGACAGAGGTGGCTTTGCCCGCGACGGTGGAGCTGAAGGCGACACCCACTTCGACTGGGTCCGTATCGGCCGTGCTGGCAACGGCCGGCGTCTCCGAGCCGAACAGCCCGACTTCGTTCGACGGTGGCGTCGGAGGCGGCGTCGGGGGCGTGACCGGGGGCGGTGTTCCACCGCCCGAGTTGGGCACCGAGTAGACCACGTCGACGAAGTAGTTCGACGCGCCCCACGACAGTGTCGGGAACCCGCCACCCGTCGCGTAGCGGTACCGGCCGTTGTTGGCCGTGCCCGCAGTCAGCACCCCGCTGATCTTCGGGCTCGAGAAGTAGCTTGAGGTGTAGGAGTAGCTGCCCTGCGGTGCGTAATACGACACCACATACAGCTGGCCCGCCTGCAGCGCCACCGGGGTCGACAGTTGCGCAACCTGCCAACCGCTGGCCGTTTCTGCGCTGAATGTCACCTCCGCGAGTTTCGTTCCACTCGACGACCACAGCCGCCCCAAGTGGGTGCCGCCGTTGCTGGCACCGCCCTTGTAGAAGCGGATCGCGGTGACGGAACCCGCGGCAGACGGCGTGAACGAGACGCCGACCTCCACCGCATCGGTGTCGCTCTCCAGCGCAACCGCCGGGGTCTCACTGCCGAACAGGCTGTGGTTCGTCACCGTCAAAGTGTCCGAGTTCAGGGTCGTGAAACTCCACGTCTGCGTCGCCAGAGTCGCATCCTGCGTCGAGACGACACCCGACAGCGTCACCTGGACCTGCGCCGCGTTCGGCAGAAGGGACGTCGGGGCGAAGGTGATCGTCATCGCATCCGTCGACAGTGTCGACGTTCCCGCGATCGGGGCGCCCCCGCTCGACGCCGTCAACGAATACCCCGGCTTGATCGGACCCGACAAAGTGACCGTGATCCTCGACTCCCGCGTCACATTCGTCGCACCGGACGCCGGCGTGCGAGCGGTGATCGTGATCGGAGCTGGGGCCGCGGTGACGGTCGTGAAACTCCACGTCTGCGTCGCCAACGTCGCATCCTGCGTCGAGACGACTCCAGACAGCGTCACCTGCACCGTGGCCCCGGCCGGCATCGCAGCCGACGGGGTGAAGGTGATGGTCGTGGCATCCGTCGACTGCGTCGTCGTGCCGGCGATCGCCGTGCCCCCGCTCGACGCGGTCAGAGAGTAGCCCGGCTTCACCGCGCTCGACAGCGTCACCGCGACAGCCGAAGCACGCGCCACACCCGTCGCGCCAGCGGCCGGCGTGCGACTCGTGATCGTGATCGG
>JAODAY010000248.1 GCA_025463665.1 Microbacteriaceae bacterium | reverse complement strand
AACAAAGTCAGCCGCGAAAGTAGAGAACGAGCCTGGAGTGGATATCCGAAAGGTCTACGACTTGATCGCGCCGAGCCACAACTTCCTGGCGTCGAGGGCTTCCTGCGCCTGTTCGATCTTCTTCTTGTCGCCACTCGCCTGCGCGTCGGCCAACTCGCGTTCGAGCTTCGCGATGGCGTCGTTGAGTTGGCTCGCCAGTCCCTCCGAGCGGGCCTGCTTCTCGGGGTTGCTCTTCTGCCAGTGGTCGTCGTCGAGCTTGCGCACGGCCGCCTCGACCTTGCGCAGTCGATCGTCGACGGTCTTGACCTTGTCGCGCGGAACCTTGCCGATCTTGTCCCAGCGACGCTGGATCGACACGAGCGCCTCTTTGGCCTTCACGCGGTCGGTCGTGGTGAGCAGCGGCTCTGCCTCGTCGAGGAGTTCGAGCTTGAGGGCGAGGTTCGCCTCGTACTCGACGTTGTCGACCGCGTCGATCTCGGACTTCGCCGAGTAGAGCGCGTCGCCGGCTGCCTTGAACTTCGCCCACAGGGCGTCATCGAGCTTCTTGCCCGCGCGACCGGAGAGCTTCCACTCGTCGAGTAGACCGCGGTATGCGGGAATGCCGTCGACGCCCTTGCTGACGAGGGCCTCAGCCTTTTCGACCAGCTCCTGCTTGCGCGTGCGGGCCCCGCGGTGCACGGCGTCGAGTTCGGAGAAGAAGGCCTTGCGGTGCGTGTCGATCGTCGAGCGTGCCGCGCGGAACCGCTTCCACAGGTCGTTGCTCTCGGTCTTCGGGAGGCGGGGCCCATCGGCCTGGTGCTTCTGCCAGCGCGCGAAGATGTCGTCGATGGTCGCGGTGACCTGCTTCCACTGCGCCTTCGCCGGATCCTGGGCGGCGAGCGTCTCGGCCTCGACAACGAGGGCGGTGCGCTCGGCGATAGCGGCAGCGACTGCCGCCTTCGACTCCTCATTCTGCTTCTCGGTCAGCTCGCTGACGGCCCCGCTGAGGGCGTCGAGGCGTCGCTGCAGAGCGGCAAGGTCTCCGACGGCGTTCGCGGTGGCGATGGTGCCGGAGAGGGTCTTGACGGTTTTGGCGACGTCGCTCGCAGACGCCGCGCGCTTGGTGCGCTGTTCGAGCAGGGTCACCTGGCCGGCGAGCTCGACGTACTTGCGCTCGAAGTAGGCGAGCGCCTCCTCGGCGCTGCCATCGGGGTACTGTCCAACGGCGCGTTCGCCTGATTCCTCGCGAACGAAGACGGTACCCGTCTCGTCAACGCGTCCCCAGGGAGCCTGATCGTTTGTTACCACGTGATTTCACCTTGCTGCTCGTGCCCGGTTGCTGCTGACTGGCCATTCTCCAGCCTAGGGCACTGGCCCGCCCAGCAAGATTCCGTTCGCGCCTCTTGCGAGGGAGCTACCTCCGGATACTCGCGCTATTGGATCGACGCGGCCGTGATGGATGTCGCGACGGCCGGCGGGCCATCGGGGGAGCCGTCGGCCGTGCCGGCGCTCGCGACTTCTGCGACGAAGCGATCGAGTCCGCTCGTGACCGTGCCGAGCACCGTGTAGCCGCCCGCACTGTCTGCGGGGATGGTCGTGTCGTCGAAGACGATGAAGAACTGGCGGCCGTTGCTCCCCGCATCATCCGCTGCCCGCGCCATGGCGATCGTGCCCGCCGGGTAGACGCCGTTTTCTGGCGCGTTCTCGATCGGGCCGAACACCCATTCCGGGTCGGATCCGCCGGTGCCATCGACCGATCCGCACTGCACGAGGCCAGCCGTCTCGCTCACGGCGAGGCGGTGGCAGGTCTTGTCCTGGTAGTAGCCGTCCCTGATGCCCGTCACGAAGGCGGCGACCGCCTGGGGTGCTGCGGCGCCGTCGAGTGTGACGCCGAGCGGAATGTCGCCCAGCACGAGTTCACCCGTCCACTGGCGGTTCTCGGCGACCGAGGGGTCTGGCACGAGGGACTGCGGTGCGGCGGATGCGCTCGGCGCCGGCGCGGGAGTCCCCGGGCCGGCGGTGAAGTAGAAGATCTGGGTGAGGGCGGCGATGGCCACCACCACGACGAAGCCGATGGCGGCGATCAGGTTGTCGCGGCGGCGGCGCTTGCGCTGGTGGGCGTTCACCGACTGGCGGGCGTTGTAGAGCCGCAACCGATCGCGGGCCCGGCGGGCCTGAAGTTCCTGGTTCTTGCTCGTTGCCACGGTTCCTCCAGAGAACTTCTCAACCTGCCGACGCCGCGAGACTTCACGGCGCGTGCGCGGAACGCTCCAAACGAGCATCGCCGCCGAGGTTAGCATTACGCATATGAACGCCCAGCCAGGACTCCGCAGCGGGGCGACGCCGCTGGCCGTTCGCATGCGACCCACGTCGCTCGAGGAGGTCGCCGGACAACGGCACCTGCTGCGGCCCGGTTCGCCGCTTGTGAGCCTGGCGACGGACAAGTCCGGAGCGCAGGGCTCCGCCTCCATCATCCTGTGGGGTCCGCCGGGCACGGGGAAGACGACCCTCGCCAAACTCGTCGCGCACAGCTCGGGCCGCAACTTCGTCGAGCTCTCGGCGGTCACCGCCGGGGTGCGCGACGTGCGCCAGGTCATGGAGGAGGCGCTGTCGCGCCGCGACCTCTACGGCGTCTCGACCGTGCTCTTCCTCGACGAGATTCACCGCTTCACCAAGGCGCAGCAGGACGCACTGCTGCCGGGCGTTGAGAATGGGTGGGTCATCCTGGTCGCCGCGACGACCGAGAACCCCTCCTTCTCGGTCATCTCGCCGCTGCTGTCGCGTTCCCTGCTGCTCACGCTCGAGCAGCTGACCGACGACGACCTCGGAATACTCATCGACCGGGCGATGAGCGACCCGCGGGGGCTCGACGGGAAGGTCGAGCTCGACCAGGGGGGACGGGAGGCGATCATCAGGCTCGCCTCGGGCGACGCACGGCGGGCGCTGACCGCCCTCGAGGCATCCGCTCTGTCGGCGTCTGCCGAAGACGAGGCGACGACCCCCGTCATCACGGCCGAGCTCGTCTCGCAGGCCGTCGACCGTGCCCTGCTGCGCTACGACAGGCAGGGTGACGAGCACTACGACGTGATCAGTGCGTTCATCAAGTCGGTGCGCGGCTCAGATGCTGATGCCGCCCTGCATTACCTCGCGCGCATGATCGAGGCGGGGGAGGACCCGCGCTTCATCGCGCGCCGCATCATCATCAGCGCGTCGGAGGACATCGGACTCGCCGATCCGCAGGCGCTCGTGATCGCCGTCGCCGCGGCCGACGCCGTGCAGTTCATCGGAATGCCCGAGGGACGCATCCCCCTCGCGCAGGCCGTCGTGTACCTCGCGACCGCACCGAAGTCGCCGGCCTCATACATAGGGATCGACCGTGCGATAGCCGATGTGCGCGCCGGCAAGATCGGGAGGGTTCCGAAGCCGATCCGCGATGCGCATTACGCCGGGGCGAAGAAGCTCGGGCACGGCAAGGGCTACCTCTACCCGCACGACTCCGACATCGGAGTGGTCGAGCAGCAGTACCCGCCAACGGAGCTGCTCGGCGCGCGGTACTACCAGCCCACAGAGCACGGCAACGAGCGCGACGTCTCGGCGCGGTGGGCGAAGTTGCGGCGGATCATCCGGGGGAAGTGAGCACGTACCCTCCACCGCGCGCGCCTTGTGCTAATCTTGACCAGCCTGATATCGACTGTTCGCGCACGGCTGCTGCGAATCTTCGGTCAAGGAGCATCTGGTCTGTAGCCGACCGGTCTCCGCGGCACAATCCCTCTACTTTCATCGGTCATGTTTTGCGCGCGCACGAGTGCTCGCGAGCAGCCGGTTTGCCATGTTGGATTTATCGAAAAGGACACTGTGTCTACTAAGTCACGTACCCGTAGCAAGACCCGCCTGTCGCGCGCCCTGGGCATCGCCCTGACGCCGAAGGCAGCCAAGTACCTCGAGAAGCGTCCCTACGCTCCGGGTGAGCACGGTCGCACCAAGCGCAAGCAGGACAGCGACTACGCCGTTCGTCTGCGCGAGAAGCAGCGTCTGCGTGCCCAGTACGGCATTCGCGAGGCCCAGCTCAAGATCCAGTTCGAAGAGGCGCGTCGCGCCGCCGGCCTGACCGGTGAGAACCTGGTCGAGCAGCTCGAAACTCGTCTCGACGCGATCCTCGTTCGTTCGGCGATCGCCCGCACGACCGCTCAGGCCCGCCAGCTCATCGTTCACCGCCACATTCTGGTTGATGGACAGCGCGTCGACCGCCCGTCGTTCCGCGTCAAGCCCGGCCAGCTCGTGCACGTGCACGAGAAGAGCGAGCAGCTTGAGCCGTTCCAGGTTGCAGCAGCCGGTGGTCACGTCGACCTGCTGCCGAAGCTCCCGCCGTACCTCGAGGTTGAGCTCGACAAGCTGCAGGCGC
>JAODAY010000242.1 GCA_025463665.1 Microbacteriaceae bacterium | reverse complement strand
GATGTGCCCGCGGGCGACATCGGTGTCGGCGGCCGCGAGATCGGCTACCTGTTCGGCCAGTACCGCCGGCTCACCAACCGTCACGAGTCGGGCGTGCTCACCGGCAAGGGCCTGCTGTGGGGCGGCGCGCAGGTGCGCACCGAGGCGACAGGCTACGGAACGGTGTTCTTCGCGGAGGAGATGCTCGCCACCCTCGGCGACAGCATCGACGGCAAGACCGCCGTCGTCTCTGGTTCGGGGAACGTTGCCATCTACGCGATGGAGAAGATCGCGCAGCTCGGGGGAACGCCGATCACCGCCTCTGACTCCTCGGGCTACGTCGTCGACGAGGCAGGCATCGATCTCGAGCTGCTCAAGCAGATCAAGGAGGTCGAGCGCGGTCGCGTCTCCGACTACGCCGCCCGCCGCGCCGGCGCTCGTTTCGTCAACTCCGGGCGCATCTGGGACGTCCCCGCGCAGCTGGCCTTCCCCTGCGCAACGCAGAACGAGCTGTCCGTCGACGACGCCTCAAGCCTGATCAGAAACGGCGTCGTCGTTGTCGCCGAGGGCGCGAACATGCCGTGCACGCCGACCGCCGTCGAGGCGTTCCAGGCTGCGGGCGTGCTCTTCGCTCCGGGCAAGGCGGCCAACGCGGGCGGCGTCGCGACATCGGCCCTCGAGATGACGCAGAACGCGTCGCGCCAACGCTGGGATTTCGACTCGAGCGAAGACCGCCTCCACACGATCATGCGCGACATCCACTCGTCTGCCTTCGAGGCGGCCGAGCGCTACGGCCGTCCCGGCGACTACGTCGTGGGCGCAAACGCCGCCGGTTTCGTGCGCGTTGCCGACGCCATGCTCGCGCAGGGGCTCATCTAGCGCCCTCCGCGGAAAGTAGACTGTTCGGCATGCCTCGGGATAGCAACGGTCACCTCACGCCAGGAAAAATCTCACCGCAGCGGAGCGTGCCCCAGGCGATAGTCCGGCCGGAATACGTCGGCAAGGCGTCGCCGAAGCACTTCGACGGGTCGGACGTGTACCCCGCGGCATCCATCGAACTGATTCGCGAGGCGGGAAAAATCGCTGCAGAGGCGATTCAGGCGGTCGGGCGCGCCGTGCGCCCCGGCATCACCACCGACGAACTCGACCGGATCGGCCACGAGTACGTCGTCGCGGCCGGCGCCTACCCCTCGTGCCTCGGCTATCGCGGGTTTCCGAAGTCGGTGTGCACCTCGCTCAACGAGGTGATCTGCCACGGCATCCCGGATGACACGGTGCTGGAGGATGGGGACATCATCAACATCGACATCACCGCCTATAAGAACGGTGTGCACGGCGACAGCAACGTCACCTTTCTCGTCGGAGACGTGAGCCGGGAAGCGTTGGAGCTTGTCGAACGCACTCACGAGTCCCTCCTGCGCGGAATCAAGGCCGTCGCGCCCGGGCGCCAGGTGAACGTCATCGGCCGATCGATCGAGTCGTATGCGAAGCGGTTCGACTACGGCGTCGTGCGCGACTTCACCGGCCACGGCGTCGGTGAGGCCTTCCACTCCGGCCTGATCATTCCGCACTACGACTCGGCACCGAAGTTCGACGACGAGATCGTCGAGAACATGGTCTTCACCATCGAACCGATGCTCACGCTCGGAACGCACGAGTGGGACATGTGGGACGACGGTTGGACCGTGCTCACCAAGGACAAGAGCTGGACCGCGCAGTTCGAACACACTCTCGTCGTCACCGAACGCGGTGCCGAAATCCTCACCCTCGCCTAGGAGAAACCAATGACCACAGCACTGGGAATCGATATCGGCGGCACAGGCATCAAGGGCGCCCTCGTCAACGTTGACACCGGCGAACTGCTGAGCGACAGGGTCAAGCGACCCACCCCCACCGGCGGCGAGCCGGACGCGATCCTGCAGACAGTGCTCGGCATTATCGCCGACTTCGGACCTGCTGCCGACGGCGTACCCGTCGGCGTGTGCTTCCCCGCCATCGTGCGGCACGGCAGGACGATGTCGGCCGCGAACGTGTCGAAGAAGTGGATCGGCCTGGAGGCCGAGGCGCTCTTCGAGAAGGGTCTCGGCCGGGACATCACCTTCGTCAACGACGCGGATGCCGCGGGCGTCGCCGAGGTGCGCTTCGGTGCGGCCAAGGGCGTCGAGGGGCTGGCCCTGCTCACGACCCTCGGCACGGGCATCGGGACCGCAATGATCTACAACGGAGTGCTCGTGCCGAACTCCGAGCTGGGACACCTCGAGATGAACGGCAAGGACGCGGAGAAGCAGGCCTCCTTCGCCGCGAAGGAACGCCACGACCTCTCGTACAAACGGTGGGCCGGCCGACTGCAGCAGTACTACACCATGCTCGAGGCTCTTCTCTCCCCCGACCTCTTCATCGTCGGCGGGGGCGTGTCGAAGAACTTCGCCGAGTTTCTGCCGCTGCTCGACCTGGCCACTCCGATCGTTCCCGCCACGCTGCGCAACAACGCGGGCATTCTGGGAGCCGCCGCACTCGCAGTGCGGGTTCCGGAGGGCATCGCCTAGCGCGACAGCGAGGTGATCTTCACGCTCCGCCGGTGGGAGGGCGAGAGCGACCTCGAATACGAGTCGGATGCCGCGGCGATCGCCACCGATCTGGCGACCCTGAAACGACTGCTCGAGGGCGAATGGGCCGGCTGATACGCCGGGTTCTGTTCACGCGCGCCACAAAACGCGCGCTGGACGGCCATCTATCTACGACGTACGTTGCCGCACGCCTCTAGCGGTCTACCCGGAAACTGGACGAGCAGCCCGTGACGCTTCCTGTTCGACCTTGCTCCTGGCGAGGTTTACATAGCCGATCGGGTCACCCCGGCCGCTGGTGGTCTCTTACACCACCGTTTCACCCTTACCCCGGGCCATGAGGCCCGTGGCGGTCTGTTTTCTGTTGCACTGTCTCGCGGGTTACCCCGGGTGGGAGTTACCCACCGCCTTGCTCTGCGGAGCCCGGACGTTCCTCGGTGCCTGTTGCCAGACAACGCGGCCGTCTTGCCGACCCATTCAAGAACTAACTCTACCGGTCCGGCTATAGACCCGATTCCTTGGTGCGCACCAGGATGCCCTCGCTCGTCGCGCACATGATTACTGCGTCGGGCGCGGCCGCGCGAATCTCCGCCATCTCATTCTCGAGCAGCTTCACACCGCTGGCACTCGAGACACCGAAGCGCAAGTGGGAGGCTCCGACCCCGTAGCGCAGGCGCTGGCGGTCGTACAGCGCGAGCAGGTCGGGGGGAACGGTGGCGGCGATCGTCGCCCGGTCCGCTTCCGCGGCCGCGATCTCCGTCTGGAGAACCCCGAGGTCGGCGTCGCGTTCTGCCGCGATGGCGTCGATCTGGCGCTGAATCGCGTCGATCTTGCCCGTGGTGACGGCGAGCACCTGCTCGCGCTCCTCGAGTTTCTCCATTACCGTCAGCTCGATCTCCTCGAGGTCGTTCTGGCGCTTCGCGAGCGAGGCCAGTTCATGTTCGAACGCCTGGGCGTCCTTCGCCGAGCTCGACTGTTGCGCACGCTGGTTGTCGCGCTTGATGCGCGCCGTCACGAGTGACACGTCGGACTCGATGCGACCGAGTTCGGTGAGAACGTCGTCACGGGCGCCGGTCTGCTCGAGGGCCAGAATGCGCAGCGTGGCGCGCTCTGCCGCGAGCTTCTCGATCGCCGCGTGCTGTGGGAGCCCCTTCGCCCTGTGCTTCAGCTGGGAGAGCTTCGTGTCGAGTGCCTGGAGGTCGAGCAGTACTGCCTGGGCTTCGGGACTGGCTTTCAGAACCATAGGGTCTTCACCACTTTCTTGATAGGACAAAGACTGGCCGCCGGGTGTCGGCGGTCACTGGATAACAACGAAATCCCATGGGTCGGTGCGCAGGTCGCTCACCGTGACGACCACGCCGGGGAGCGCGGCACGCAACTGCTCCGCCGCGGTCTCGAGCCACAACCACTCGCTCGCCCAGTGGGAGACGTCGATGAGGGCCGGACCGCGCCCGAGTCGGGCGTTCTCGCGGGCCTCGGAGGCGGGGTGGTGGCGGAGGTCCGACGTGATGTAGACGTCTGCGCCGAGAACGCCCGGCTCCGAGAGCAGGGAGTCACCCGCTCCCCCGCAGAGGGCGACCATCTGCACGGGTGCGTCGAAGTCGCCGGAGACACGGATGCCGCCGGCGGTGGCCGGAAGGATGTCGCCGAGCGCGCGCGCCAGCCGCCCGAGGGTAGTCGGGCGACCGAGCCGCCCGACTCGGCCCAGCCCCAGCGCCGAGCCGTGCGCAGACGGCACTATCGGGAAAGCGTCGATCAGGCCGAGCTTCTCAGCGAAGACGGCGGAGGTGCCCGTCTCGACGACGTCGGCGTTGGTGTGTGCGGCGATGAGCGCGCAGCCCGAGCGGATGAGCCGTGCCAGGGCTGCACCCTTGTACCGGTCTTCCGCGACCGATGTGACGCCGCGCAACAGCAACGGGTGGTGCACGAACAACAGGTCCGCGTCCATCCCGATGGCCTCGTCGACGGTGTCGAGTATGGCATCGACCGCGAGGTGGATCGAGGAGACGGTGGCGGCGGGGTCACCGGCCAGGAGGCCCGGAGCGTCCCACGATTCGGTGCCACGCGCGGGCCACAGCTCTTCGGCGGCGACCATGACGTCGGCGAGGGTGTGGGGCATGGGTCAATTCTACCGAGGACGGGCCGACCGTCTGGGCCGGGGCTGGGCGCGGCACGACTCTAGAATGCCGAGTCGACCTTCTCGGGGTGCCGGGCGGTCGAGACGATGCTCACGCCCACGAGGATGAGGGCCACGCCGATCCAGCCGACGCCGCCGAGCC
>JAODAY010000176.1 GCA_025463665.1 Microbacteriaceae bacterium | reverse complement strand
GACATGCAGGGGCGCCTCGTGGGCAAGCGGGTCGCCGCGCGCTTCTTCCGCGAGGAGGTGGCGCCGCACGGGGCCGAGTGCTGCAACTACCTGCTCGCGGTCGACGTCGAGATGAACACGGTCGACGGCTACAGCATGTCCTCGTGGGAGAAGGGCTACGGCGACATGGCCATGATCCCCGACCTCGACACCCTGCGGCTCGTGCCGTGGATCCCGGGCACCGCGCTCGTGATGGCCGACCTGACCTGGCTCGACGAGAAGCCGGTCGCGCAGTCGCCCCGGGAGATTGTGAAAGCGCAGATCGCCCGGCTCGAAGACATCGGGCTCGTACCGTATTCCGCTACCGAACTCGAGTTCATCGTCTTCGACGAGGGGTACCGCGCGGCATGGGGCAAGAACTACACGAACCTCACGCCGGCGTCTGACTACAACATCGACTACGCAATCCTCGCGTCGACGCGCATGGAGCCGCTTCTGCGCGACATCCGCAACGGCATGGATGGAGCCGGGATGTACTGCGAGGGCGTCAAGGGCGAGTGCAATCTCGGGCAGCAGGAGATCGGATTCCGCTTCGCGCATGCCCTCGCCACCTGCGACAACCACTCGATCTACAAGAACGGGGCGAAGGAGATCGCCGACAAACACGGCAAAGCGATCACCTTCATGGCGAAGTACAACGAGCGTGAGGGCAACAGCTGCCACATCCACTTGAGCGTGCGCGGCATCGACGGCGAACCGGTCATGGCAGGGGACGAGCCGCACGGCTTCTCCAAGCTCATGGAGCACTGGATTGCGGGGCTCATCGCGACGACGAGGGAGCTCAGCCTCTTCTTCGCGCCGAACATCAACTCCTATAAGCGCTACGTCGACGGCAGCTTCGCCCCGACCGCGGTGGGCTGGGGGCTCGACAACCGCACCTGCGCGCTGCGCGTCGTCGGCCATGGGCAGTCGTTGCGGGTCGAAAACCGGGTGCCCGGCGGAGACGTCAACCAGTACCTGGCGACCGCTGCCTTGATCGCGGGCGGAATCTACGGGATCGAGAACGAACTGGAGCTGGAACCGATGCTCGAGGGCAACGCCTACGTCTCAGACGCGCCCCGCGTTCCGACGACGCTGCGCGACGCCGCCGAGTTGTTCGGCGCCTCCGAGATCGCCCGCGCGGCCTTCGGGCCCGAGGTGGTCGAGCACTACCTCAACAACGCACGCATCGAGCAGGCCGCCTACGACTCCGCAGTCACCGACTGGGAGAGGGTGCGCGGCTTTGAGCGACTGTGAGCCGCAGCGGGCCGCACCCGTCATCGGGCTGACCACCTATCTCGAGCAGGCACAGAGCGGCGTCTGGAATGTCGAGGCGTCGTTCCTGCCGAAGGTGTACTTCGACGCGGTGACGCGCGCGGGAGGAATCGCGGTGCTGCTGCCACCCCAGCCGGTCACCCCCGCCGTCGCTGGCCGCGTGCTCGACTCGCTCGACGGGCTCATCATCACCGGGGGCAAAGACGTCGACCCGTCACGCTACGGGCAGCAGCCGCACGCCACGACCGATGCGCCGCGCACCGAGCGCGACGACTGGGAAGACGCGCTCCTCACCGCGGCCATCGCGCGCGAGGTGCCGTTCCTCGGCATCTGCCGGGGCCTCCAGCTGCTCAATGTCTCGCTCGGCGGCACGCTCCACCAGCACCTGCCCGAGATCGTGGGGTCGACGAGGTACAACCTCGGCGGAGGCACCTTCGCGGTCAACGACGTCGCGGTCGACCACGAATCCAGGCTCTCGACGCTGCTCGATGGAGCCCCGCACCTCGAGGTGCGCTCCTACCACCACCAGGCCGTCGACGAGCTCGGGCACGGACTGGTCGCCACGGCGCGATCGGATGACGGCACCATTCAGGGGGTGGAGGTGGCGGGTCATCCGTTCGGGGTCGCGGTGCAGTGGCATCCGGAGGAGTCACCGGAGGACCTGCGCATCTTCGAGGGACTCGTCGAGGCGGCCCGCGCATACCGGGAAGCCGCACACCAGGGAGAACAGGCATGACCGCAACGACCCTCATAAACCCTGCCGACGAGTCCGTCATCGGCGACGTCGCGCACACGACGCTCGACCAGGTCGACGACGCGATCCTGCACGCCGTCTCCGCGCAGAGGGCGTGGTCGGCTCTCGCCCCCGGCGCGCGCGCAGACGCCCTGCGCCGTTTCGCCTCGGTCGTCGGAGACGCGATCGAGGAGCTCGCGCAGCTCGAGGTGCTGAACTCGGGCCACCCCGTCTCGCAGGCGCGCTGGGAGGCCGGGCACGTGCGCGACGTTCTCAACTACTACGCCGCGGCGCCCGAGCGCATGATCGGACAGAGCATCCCCGTCGCGGGCGGCATCGACGTGACGTTTCTCGAGCCGCTCGGCGTCGTCGGCATCATCGTGCCGTGGAACTTTCCCATGACGATCGCGGCCTGGGGATTCGCCCCCGCGCTCGCGGCAGGCAACGCCGTCGTGCTGAAACCCGCCGAGTGGACACCGCTCACCGCCCTCCGGCTCGGTGCCCTCGCGCTCGAGGCGGGTCTGCCCGAGGGGCTGTTCCAGGTTCTGCCGGGGCCGGGTGCCGTCGTCGGCGACCGCTTCGTGACCAACGAGCACGTGCGCAAGATCGTCTTCACCGGCTCCACGGCGGTCGGCAAACGCATCATGGCCCGCTGCTCCCACCAGGTCAAGGCGGTCACGCTCGAGCTCGGCGGCAAGAGCGCCAACGTCGTGTTCGCCGACTCCGACCTCGAGAAGGCGGCCGCGACGGCCCCGTACGGCGTGTTCGAGAACGCCGGGCAGGACTGCTGCGCCCGCAGCCGCATCCTCGTCGAGCGCAGCGTCTTCGACCGGTTCCTCGAGCTGCTCGAGCCTGCCGTCGCGGGAGTCAGGGTCGGCACGCCGACAGACGAGTCCACCGAGATGGGGCCGCTCGTGGCACGGGCTCATCTCGACAAGGTGGCGTCGTATGTTCCGGATGACGCGCTCGTCGCGTTCCGCGGAACGGCGCCGACCGGCCCCGGCTTCTGGTTCGCCCCCACCGTGCTGCTGCCGACGTCGCGCACCGATCGCGTGGTGACAGACGAGATATTCGGACCGGTCGTCTCGGTGCTGCCGTTCGACGACGAGGCCGACGCCATCGCCCTCGCGAATGACAGCGTCTACGGGCTCTCCGGGTCGATCTGGACGCGCGACATCGGCCGCGCGCTGCGCGTCTCTCGCGGCATCGACAGCGGCAACCTCTCCGTCAACTCGCACTCCTCCGTGCGGTACTCCGCCCCCTTCGGCGGGTTCAAGCAGAGCGGCCTCGGGCGCGAGCTCGGGCCAGACGCCGCGGCCGCCTTCACCGAGACCAAGAACGTCTTCATCAGCACCGACTAGCACCAAGGAGCACCGCATGGCCATCACCCCGATCGACCTCACGCAACGTCTCGCCGGAAAGGTCGCCGTCATCACCGGCGGCGCCTCGGGAATCGGACTCGCGACGGCGAGGCGGTTCGCGGCGGAGGGCGCGACGATCGTGATCGGCGACTTCAACGCCGAGGCGGGGCAGAAGGCGGCGACCGAGGTCGGCGGGCTCTTCGTGCGCGTCGACGTGACGAACGAAGCGGAGGTGAACAACCTCTTCGACACGGCGCAGGGAACATACGGCTCGGTCGACATCGCGTTCAACAACGCCGGCATCTCGCCGCCCGACGACGACTCCATCGAGACGACCGAGCTGCCCGCATGGCAGCAGGTGCAGGACGTGACCCTCAAGTCCGTCTACCTCTGCTGCCGCGCCGCGCTGCGCTACATGACCGCGCAGGGGTCGGGCTCGATCATCAACACCGCCTCGTTCGTCGCCGTCCTCGGCTCC
>JAODAY010000165.1 GCA_025463665.1 Microbacteriaceae bacterium | reverse complement strand
CTCGATATACCGGCCGGCGAGGATGAACACCGTCACCGCGGCGGCCACCTCGAGGTAGAGCTGGCTGGCGCCGGCGTCGGGATCGGCGATGAGGGAGAAACTCATGTGCATGCTGGGCGTTCCGGCGTCGCCGAAGAACAGGGCGTAGAGCGACCAGCCGAAGGCCGCGATCACGCCGACGCTGATGAGCGTGTCCATCGTCGCGGCGCCGTGCCGGGCGTTGGCCCAGGCGGCGCGATGGAACTGCCAGGCGCCCCAGACCACGACCGGGGCGGCCAGGGTCAAAGCGAGCCACTGCCAGTTCGGAAACTGCAGGGCAGGCACCATCGACATCAGCACGACCGGAACGGCGAGGGCGGTCGACACGACGAGGCGGTGACGCAGCCGGTCGACCTCCGTGTCGGCGGCCGACGGTCGGGCGTCGTCGTCGATGGCAGACGGAGGAACGGGCACCGCCGCGGTGTAGCCGGCCGCCTCGACGGCGCCGATGAGCGCGGCCACGTCGACTCCCGCGGCCTGCACGCGCGCCTTCTCCGTCGCGTAGTTGACGGTGGCGGTGACGCCGTCGATGCGGTTGAGCTTGCGCTCGATGCGCGTCGCACAGGAGGCGCAGGTCATCCCGCCGATGTCGAGGTCTACGTCGGTCGCGGTCCCCGAGAGAGTCATGGGGTGACCAGCGTGTATCCCGCCTCCACCACGGCGGTCTCGACGTCGTGTGCGGCGACCGGCTTCGAGCTCACCACCATGATGCGGGAGGCTCCCCCGGCGTTGAGGTCGACGCTCACGCTGTCGACGCCGTCGATGGCCGAGACCTCCTCGGTGACGCTCGCGACGCAGTGTGCGCAGGTCATGCCGCCCACGAGGTAATGCTCGCGAATGATGCCGGTGTTGTCGGTGGTGCCCATGGTTGCTGCCTTTCGGGTTTCGCGGTCAGGATCGGACGAGTCGGGCGATGGCGGCGGACGCCTCGCGGATTTTCTCGTCGGCGACGGCTCCGCCGACAGCGGATGCCTCGGCGACGCAGTGCGTGAGGTGATCGTCGAGCAACAGCAGTGCGACGTTTTCCAGCGCCTTGGTCGCGGCGGAGACCTGGGTCAGGACGTCGATGCAATAGGTGTCGGACTCGACCATGCGGTGCAGTCCGCGCACCTGCCCTTCGGCGCGGCTGAGCCGCTTCAAGATGTCGTCCTTGTTGTCGACGTAGCCGTTCATGACACTCCTCGCGATATACCCTCTGGGGGTATCCAGTCTAGCGCAATGTGGAGTCGTGCGCGTGGTACTGTCGCGGGAATGGGCGCGACGCGGTTAAAACAAAATGCCCGGCTTCCTTGCGTGAAGGAAACCGGGCGGTTGTGACCCCAACCGGATTCGAACCGGTGTTACCGCCGTGAGAGGGCAGCGTACTAGGCCGCTATACGATGGGGCCGTATGACAACTAGACGAGTATGCCACACGCATTCTGCAGTCACAAATCGAGGCGGAGTCAGCTCCCAAGCAGCAGTTTTTCGCGCTCGGGCGTCATTCCCACGGCCGGTCGATCGGCGCGCTGGGGCGCTATACCCGCGATGGACTGCAGCCACGCCCACGTGTCGAACACCGTCTCGCGGGCCGGCCGAACGCTGAGGCCCGCGTCGAGGGCTCTCGACACGTCGCCGCGATGCATACCCTCGCAGTCCCCTCGAGCAGCCCGCGCATGGTGGTGTGCCCGGGCTCGCTCTGACCACGTTGAATGCCCCGTTCTGGGCGGATGTCGCGGCTTCGATGCCACGAGTCCTGCGCGCAGGAGGATCGCGCGGTCGCCGAAGCCCGCGATCGCGCCGAGTTCTCCGCCGGCCTTCGCCCCCGCGTAGTCGCCGAAGTACACCGAGCGGCTCGAGATGTAGACGTAGCGCCCAGCGCGTGCGCTGAGGAGGGCCGCGGCATCCGTCACTGCCTTGGTGCCCACGACCAGGTGTCGACGACCAAGTCCCACTCCGCATCGCCGAGTGCGGCCAGGCCGGTCTCGGTCGTGCGATCGCCGTGGAGCGCGGTGACCCCTGGCTGGGGCGGTCGCGTTCCCCGGGTCAGCGTGGTCACGTCGTGGCCGCGGGCGAGGGCGTCGTCGACGAAGGCGCGTCCGATGGCGGGTCGCGGCGGCGCGACGCCCGATTTTCGCTCGTAGTGACGGGCCGCTGCCGGCTCGTGGCTGGCGCTCCTTCTTGGCCAGCCGCGATATCCCTCGGGCGGCTGGGCTGTCTCCTCGTCCCAGCAGAGTTATTTCCTCGGCCAGCCGAGCGCGAAGACGATGTCCGCGCCTTCGGGATCGGTCGTGAACTGGTCGAGGTCGGGGCGGCGCTCGAGGCCCGCGGCGAGCGCGGTCTTCTGCGAGCCGACGTTGGCCGATTTGGTGTATGCGATGAGTGGTCGCTTCGCGAGCGTCGAACGCCAGATGTCGACGGCGGCCGTCGCCGCCTCGGCGGCATAGCCGTGACCCCACGCCTCCGGATCGAAGCGGTAGTACAGGTTGAGTGAGGAACGCCCGTTCCACGCGGAGGTGCGCAGCCCGGCGAAACCGATGATCCGCCCGTCGTGTCGAACGCTCCAGTAGCCGAAGCCGTGTTCGCGCCAATGTTTCATCCACTCGTCGAGTCGTCGTTCTGCCGACTTTCGGTCGGGCAGGGGTCCGGCGGGGTTGTGCACGTTGGTGCGCGGGTCGGAGTGGATGCGCCACATGGCATCGAGGTCGCTCGACTGCAGTCGGTCGAGGCTGAGGCGCGTGGTGCGCGGCGTCATCCCATCCGACGTGGAAATGGGAAGATTTGTCACTCTATTACGCTACCGCTCGTAGCGGAGAATGGGGGCATTTTTGGGCGCTGCCTCGAGGCCGCATTTCTCCCCTCCGAGTTATCCACAGCACGGCCGCTCAGGCGCCTCGAATGTCGGTGGGGTGCATTGGACTTCTCGCATGAAATCACTCGAAGAAGCACCCGCACACAGCAGTGCGGTTTGCGCCGGCGGCGAAGGGTTCGATGCCCCGGATGCCGCGTCCGCATCGCCCCCGCAGGTTCGGCCGGAGGCGGCTGTCGTTCCCGCATCGGGCGTGCCGCTCGTCATCACGATGATGGACACCTTTTCGCTGCTCGTCGATTCCGTCACGCTCACCGACAAGATGGTCGCCAGCGCGACTGCCATTCGGGCAGAGCAGATCGAAGCGGCCTGCCGGTGGAAAAGCGGGATGCTCGCCGCGGAACGCGACTCGGCTCCGTCGGGACTGCCACACGGCTGGGATGCCGATGTGCGCTCCCGGCGAGAATTGTCGACCGAGCTGGCGTGCGCCCTGTGCATTCCCGAGCGCACGGCAGAGCGGCTCATCGCCGAGAGTTGCGCCCTGGTCAACGACTTCCCTGAGACGATGCTGGCGCTTCGGGAGGGTCGCGTCAGCTACCGGCACGCGCAGGCGTTGCTCGAACAAGCCTGGTCGCTTCCCGAGGGGTCTTGGGCGGAGTTCGAGAGGCACCTCATTCCGTATGCCGAACGACTCACGGTGTCGAAGTTCACGAGCAAGGCGCGCATCAAGCGTGAGCTGATCCACCCGGAATCGGTTGCCGCCCGTCGCGCGAGCGCTGTTTCGCAGCGGGATGTCACGCTCACTCCCGCCGAAGACGGAATGGCCTGGCTCACGCAGTACCAGCCCGCCGAGGTAGCCGTCGCGGCCTACAACCGCATCGACGACATTGCTCGCAGGCTGAAAGACGCGGGCGATCCCCGCACTCTGGCGCAAGTCCGGGCAGACGTTGCAGCCGACCTCGCGATCGACGGTGACATGTGCGCCGCGAGCAGCGCGTCGGGCGGTGCGGCTGCACACGCGGCGGGCGGTGCGCCCGATCTCGGTGCGGACGGAATGCAGGCCGACAGTACGCCGTTCGGCCACGGCATCCGGGCTCAGGTCTTCGTGACCGTGCCGGCGTTGACGCTGCTCGGTCACGCCGACGAGCCTGCCCTGCTCAAAGGCTATGGACCGATCTCACCCGAGGTCGCCACGAAACTGACGGCATCGGCGCCCGGGTTCCATCGCGTCCTGACGGACCCGATCACGGGCATGGTGTTGTCGGTGGGCCGCAAGTCCTACAAACCTCCGGCCTTCCTCAAACGTCTGAGGCGGCTCATCGACGCGACCTGCCGCTTTCCCGGCTGCAACAAACGCGCCGAGAGCTGCGACATCGACCACACCGTGGCGTGGGAGCACGGCGGTGAGACCACGCTCAACAATCTGGCATGCATGTGCCCCGGCCACCATAACGTGAAGCACCACACCAGGTGGGCGGTGGAGAACCTCGACGACGCCCGGATGAAGTGGACCTCACCCGCGGGCAAAGTCTTTTTCACCGAACCGTCGGTGCGGGTGCGGCCCGCGAACCCGGGACGACACGGCGCGACACCTATCGAGGCCGTGAGCGATGCCAGCGCGGGCGATGGGGAGGAGGAGATGCCGTTCTAGACTTCTGGCGTTCGCTCTAGGCCGCGGGAGTGTGAGATCCTCTGGGCGGCCGGGGCGCGAGCACCCGTAGCGACCCGGGCACAACGTCGATGTCGACCGGCAGTATGGAGACCCGCTCACCGTCGGCGTAGGCGATGACGCCCGGCGATTCGATGCGCACGCTTCTCGCCCGACGAACGGTCACACGCGGGTCGCTGAGGTGCGTACCTGCGAACACGCGTGGGAAGACGCGCAGGAACGCGGTGCGGGACAGCGGCGTGACGACGAGCACATCGAAGAGCCCGTCGTCGACGAGGGCGTCGGGAGTCACCTTCATGCCTCCGCCAATCGACACGTTGTTGCCGACGGCGATGAGCGCGGCATCCGTCACCGATTCGACGCCGTCAATCACCAGCCTGTAGCGGATGGGACGCAGGCGCATCAGTTCGATCACCAGCGCGACGAGGTAGCGGTTCTTGCCGCGCGGGTGCCGAAGGTTGTTGGCGCGCTCGTTCACAATCGCGTCGAATCCGGCCGAGAGCACGGCTGCGAACAGGGTCGTCGTCTCGAGTCCCGTCGTTTCATCGATGTGACGGATGCGGCCGACGTCGATGACGCGCGGCGGCACGGCGAGGGCCACGATGAGAGCGTCCGTCGCGGCGCGAATGTCGCCGACCGGTATGCCGAGCCCGCGCGCCGAGTCGTTGCCCGTTCCGGAAGGCACAATGCCGAGCGGCACGGTGGACCCGGCGAGCAGGTTGACCGCGAGGCTCACCATGCCGTCGCCGCCGACTACGACGAAGGCGTCGGGTCCCTCGGCGATAGCCAGACGGGCGACCTCGCGCAGGTCGGCGAAGCTCTTCTCGCTCAGGCTCGTGACCCGGTGGCCGAGCGCTCGGAGCGTCGCGACGAGTCGCGGTCCGACCGCGCTGCTCTTTCCGAACGACGCGGACGGGTTGATGGCGACGACAATCGTCAGCGGCTTCGATGTCGGCACGCTTCATTGTGGCAGCGCGGCAGACCCTTGCCTTACCGCGGCACTCCCCCACCGCATAAGCCCGTTCATGCCAGTACCCCCTAGGGGTATTTTGATCCGGATCGACTGACGTAGTCTCGAACGATGAAGCTGACCAAACACGAACACGCCACCCTCGTTCTCGAGAAGTCCGGCGAGACGCTTGTCGTCGATCCCGGGTCGTTCACGATGCCGCTGACGGAACTCCGCAGCGTCGTCGCCATCGTCATCACCCACGAGCACCCCGACCACTGGACGCCCGAGCAGCTCGACCGCATTCTGAGCATGAATCCGGGCGCCACCATCTACGGTCCTCCCGGAGTGGCACTCGCAGCTCGCGCCTACCCGGTCAAGGTCGTCAGGAACGGCGACGAGATCACCGCCGGCGGCTTCACGCTCAAGTTTTTCGGCGAGCACCACGCGATCATCCACTCGTCGATCCCCGTCATCGACAATGTCGGCGTTCTCGTGGACGACACCCTGTACTACCCCGGAGACTCCTTCACGGTGCCGCCGGTCGCCGTCGACACGCTTGCCGTGCCCGCCGGCGCCCCGTGGCTCAAGAT
>JAODAY010000157.1 GCA_025463665.1 Microbacteriaceae bacterium | reverse complement strand
GGCGACCCTGCCCCTGGATGATGCGCACGCCCGCCTTTATGAGCTGGCTCTTCATGTCTTCCGACTGCTGGCGCGCGAGGCGCAGGAGGCGGGCGTTGACGGCGGCGAGGTTCACGGCGACCTCCGGCCGCACGGGCCGGCCGTTCTCGCCGCGGGTGAAGAACTGCACGCCGAGGTCGGCGGCCTCGCCGATGGCGTTCGTGGCCTCGGCGGTGGCGATGAGCGTCTTGGAGGGGACGACGTCGGTGAGCACGGCGGATCCGCCCACACCGGTGCGTTCGACGAGGGTCACTTCGGCGCCGAGCTGTGCGCCGGCGAGAGCCGCCTCGTATCCGCCTGGCCCCCCGCCGAGAATGGCGATGCGCTGCTTGCGTTCAAATTCATAGGCCATGGACCAATTCTCCCCTGTCCGGCGCATTCGCCCCAACTCCGCGCACACCAGACCGGCGGGGCCCCCACGCCGGGCCCGCCTGGACACGATTCCGCTTCGCTGCCCGACGGCCCGGCGTCCGCATAGAGTGGGGGCATGTCGAGCAACCCCCTGGATGATCCCGCCGCTGACCCCTTCGCCCTCGCCGCCACCGCGGCGGCCGAGATCGCGGAGAAGACCGGGGTCGAACGCCACGACATCGCCCTCACCCTCGGCAGCGGGTGGGGCAGCGCCGCCGACCTCATCGGCGAGACCACCGCGACGATCCCCGCGAACGAGATCACCGGCTTCAGCAAGCCCGCCCTCGTCGGCCACACCGGAACCCTGCGCTCTGTGCTGCTGCCGAGCGGAAAGCGCGCCCTCGTGATCGGCGCACGCACCCACTACTACGAGGGCCACGGGGTGCGCCGTGTCGTGCACTCGGTGCGCACCGCCGCCGCCACGGGCGCCTCGACGATGATCCTCACCAATGGCGCGGGCGGCATCAGGGAGACCTGGGCACCGGGCACGCCCGTGCTCATCAGCGACCACATAAACCTCACGGCAGACTCGCCGCTCGAGGGCGCGACCTTCATCGACCTCACCGACCTCTATAGCGCACGCCTGCGCGCCATCGCCCGGCAGATCGAGCCGAGCCTCGACGAGGGCGTCTACACCCAGCTCCGCGGACCGCACTACGAGACTCCCGCCGAGGTGCAGATGGTGAAGGCCATTGGCGGTCACCTCGTCGGCATGTCCACCGCGCTCGAGGCGATCGCGGCTCGCGAGGCGGGCATGGAGGTGCTCGGCATGTCGCTCGTGACCAACCTCGCCGCCGGCATCTCGGCCACGCCGCTGAGCCACGCCGAAGTGATCGAGTCCGGCCAGCTCGCCGAACCCGTGATCTCTGCCCTGCTCGCCCGGATCGTGGCGGCGCTGTGACCCTGGGACACGCTCAGCTGGAGGAGCTGCTCGGACGCGCCCGCGCCTGGGAGGCGCAGGATCCCGACGAGGCGACGCGCGCCGAACTCGCGACCCTCATCCTGGCCGCCGAGACGGGCGACGCCGCCGGAATCGCGGAGCTCGCGCGTCGTTTCTCCGCTCGCCTCGAGTTCGGCACCGCCGGACTCCGCGGCGAGCTCGGCGCCGGACCCCAGCGCATGAACCGCGTTCTGGTGGCGCAGGCCGCAGCGGGCTTCGCGGCCTACCTCCTCGAGAAGGGGCCGGACCCTCTGACGGGTGCCGCGCCGAGCGTCGTCGTCGGCTACGACGGGCGTGTGAACTCCGCCGTCTTCGCCCGCGACACCGCGGAACTCATGGCGGGAGCCGGCGTTCGTGCCATCCTGCTTCCGCGCATGCTGCCTACCCCCGTGCTCGCGTTCGCCGTGCGCCTCTTCGAGGCGAGCGCCGGCGTGATGGTGACCGCGAGCCACAACCCCGCGCGCGACAACGGATACAAGGTCTACCTGGGCGGCATCAACGGAGGATCGCAGATCGTCGCCCCCGCCGACGCCGACATCGCCGCACACATCACGCGCATCGCCGAGGAGTCCAACGTGCTCGAGCTGCCCCGCTCGACCGACTTCGAGACCGCGGGTGAGGACGTGGTCGACGAGTACGTCGCGCGCACCGCGGCGATCGCCTCCGCGGCCACCGCGCCCCTCACCGTCGTCTACACCGCGATGCACGGCGTCGGCTGGGAGACCGCGCGTCGCGTCTTCGCCGCCGGGGGCTTCGCAGAGCCGGTCACCGTCGAGGCGCAAATCGTTCCGGATGCCGCGTTCCCCACGGTCGTCTTCCCCAACCCGGAGGAGCCGGGCGCCCTCGATCTCGCCTTCCAGACGGCCACCGAAGCCGACGCAGACCTCGTCATCGCGAACGACCCGGACGCCGACCGTCTCGCGATCGCGGTGCCCACAGCAGACGGCTGGCGTCGGCTCAGCGGCAACGACGTCGGCGCCCTGCTCGGCTGGCGGGCGGCGGAACGCGCGACGAAGTCCGGCGGAGACGGCACCCTCGCGGCATCCCTCGTCTCCTCCCCCGCCCTCGCCGAGATCGCGCGCCAGTACCGGCTCGACTACGCGGAGACCCTCACCGGATTCAAGTGGATCTCCCGCGTCGGTGGCCTCGCCTTCGGCTACGAGGAGGCGCTCGGCTACCTCGTCGACCCCGCGAAGGTGCGGGACAAGGACGGCATCTCGGCGGCGGTGGACTTCCTCTCGCTGGTGTCGGAGCTCGCGCTGCGCGGACAGACCGTCGCGGACCAC
>JAODAY010000149.1 GCA_025463665.1 Microbacteriaceae bacterium | reverse complement strand
AGCCGAGGTTGGAGGTCATCACCAGGATGACATTGCGGAAGTCCACCGTCCGGCCCTGGCCATCGGTCAACCGGCCGTCGTCGAGCACCTGCAGCAGGATGTCGAAGACCTCGGGGTGGGCCTTCTCGACCTCGTCGAGCAGAATCACGGAGTATGGCCGGCGCCGCACGGCCTCCGTCAACTGGCCGCCCTGCTCGTAGCCGATGTAGCCGGGAGGGGCGCCGACGAGCCGCGAGACGGAGAACTTCTCGCCGTATTCGCTCATGTCGATGCGCACGAGGGCCTTCTCGTCGTCGAAGAGGTACTCGGCGAGCGCCTTGGCCAGCTCCGTCTTGCCCACACCGGTCGGACCGAGGAACATGAATGAGCCGGTCGGCCGATCGGGGTCGGAGATGCCGGCGCGCGTGCGGCGGACCGCCTCGCTGACGGCACGAACGGCGTCTTTCTGGCCGATGAGACGCTTTCCGAGCTCGCCCTCGAGGCCGAGCAGGCGCTCGGTCTCACCCTGCAGCAGCTTGCCGACGGGCACTCCCGTCCACGCCGCGATGACCTCGGCGATGTCCTGCGCGGTGACCTGCTCGCTCACCATGCGCTCCTCGACGTTCTCCGCGCTCTCGGCGTCGGCGAGTGCGCGCTTCACCTCGGGGATCTCCCCGTAGAGCAGCCGCGACGCCCGTTCGAGGTTGCCCTCGCGCTGGGCGCGTTCCGACTCGGTCTCGAGGTCGTCGAGGCGCTTCTTGAGCTCGCCGACACGGTTGATCGACGTGCGCTCCCGGTCCCAGCGCTCCTGCAGCCCGGAGAGGGTCGTCTCGCGCTCGCCCAGGTCTTCGCGGAGCTTCTCGAGCCGCGCCTTGGATGCGTCGTCCTTCTCGCGCTTGAGCGCGAGCTCCTCGAGCTTGAGCCGGTCGACGCTGCGCCGCAGCTCGTCGATCTCCACCGGCGAGGAGTCGATCTCCATGCGCAGTCGCGAGGCCGCCTCGTCGATGAGGTCGATCGCCTTGTCGGGCAGCTTGCGCCCCGAGATGTAGCGGTGCGAGAGGGCTGCGGCCGCCACGAGGGCGCCGTCTTCGATGGTGATCTGGTGGTGGGCCTCGTAGCGCCCCTTCAGTCCGCGCAGGATCGCCACGGTGTCTTCGACGCTGGGCTCACCCACGAACACCTGCTGGAAGCGGCGTTCGAGCGCGGCATCCTTCTCGATGTACTGGCGATACTCGTCGAGAGTGGTCGCTCCGATGAGGCGCAGCTCGCCCCGGGCCAGCATGGGTTTGAGCATGTTGGATGCCGCGACAGAGCCCTCACCGCCGCCCGCGCCCATGAGCGTGTGGAGCTCGTCGATGAACGTGATGATCTCGCCCTCGGCCTGGTAGATCTCGCTGAGCACAGCCTTCAGGCGCTCCTCGAACTCACCGCGGTACTTGGCGCCGGCGACGAGCGCCGCGAGGTCGAGCGACACGAGTCGCTTGCCCTTGAGGGAGTCGGCGACGTCACCCGCGACGATGCGCTGGGCGAGCCCCTCCACAACGGCGGTCTTGCCGACGCCCGGCTCGCCGATGAGCACCGGATTGTTCTTGGTGCGACGCGTGAGCACCTGGCTAACCCGCCGGATCTCGGCGTCACGGCCGATCACCGGATCGAGCTTGCCGCTTCGGGCAATCGCCGTCAGATCGACGCCGTACCGCTCGAGAGCGGTCTTCTGGTCTTCGTCGGTGCCGGGTGCACCCTGGAGGTTCGCCATGATTCCTGCACTCTCATTCAGGTCTCGGTCGGGGGCTTCACGGCTAGAGTCACCGTGAACTTGTCTGTACGGCTGATGGGCGTGGTCGGGCCGACGAGTCGACCCATCTCCGCGCGGTATGCGAGGTGGGTGTTGTAGACGGCCCACAACTGGCCGCCGGGGCGAAGCACACGCTCCACGTCGGCGAGCAGGTTGATCGCGGCGCCCGCGTGCACGGCGCCGCCGATGTGGAACGGCGGGTTCACCACGATCAGGTCGGCGCTGGCGTCAGGCTGCATCGAGAGCCCGTCGTCGCGCACCACGGTGACTTGGGCTTCGAGCTGGTTCGCCTTCATCGTCGCTTCGGCGGATGCCACGGCCGCCGCCGACTGGTCGGTTGCGATGACCGTCATCTCGGGGCGCAGCCGCGCGAGCATGGCCGCGAGGATTCCGGTTCCCGTTCCGAGGTCGATGGCCGTGCGGGCCGTGAGGTCCGTCTGATCGAGTACCGCGAGCAGGGCCCTCGTGCCGATGTCGACCTTCGTTCCGGCGAACACCGAGCCCGTCGCACACACCCACAGCCCGAGATCGTCGTGGAACTGCGTGCGCGGGGCCGGTGCACCCGTCGTCGCACGCGGCTCGCGCGCGATGAGGCCGCGCGATTTCTGCCGGGCCCTGGTGACGTCGATGCGGCCGAAGTATTCGGCGAGAATCTCGTTCATGCCGAGACTCATGTGCTTGATGCGCCCGGCGGAGTACACCACGACGGAAGGATCGGCATAGCGGGCGATGGCGCTGGCGATGTCGGTGAGCTCGTCGAGCGTACGCGGCAATTGCAGCAGCACGATCGTCGCGCCGGTCAGCAGCGCCTCGTCGAGGGCGCCGTTGGCGTAGACGCCGCCGAGCCCCGCGGAGTGGGCGTTGTAGCCGA
>JAODAY010000122.1 GCA_025463665.1 Microbacteriaceae bacterium | reverse complement strand
TCCACCCAATCGGGGAGAGCCGCGGCGTCCGTCACCGTGGTCATTGCCGCGAGATTGCCCGCCCGATCGATCGTAGGTGTCGCGGTGGTCTCGGTGATGAGCTGCTCGGCGCGGTCGGCTATGGCTTCCACCCGAGGTCTGATCGGCTCGGGGGCGACGGCGGCGATCCCGGCCCACAGCAAGCGGTACTCCTCCATGGATTCGACGGTCTGGGGCAGCGGCGTCGGCTCGGTCGGCCATCCATAGGCGGGCATGGCCAGAGTGCCCGCGCGTGCAGTCAGTTCCGCACACAGCGGGCGCGCGCGTTCGGCGATCGCCTCGCGTTCCGCATCGGCCTGCCGCTGTATCCATACCGCGGTGAGCGCCGCGCCGAGGCACAGGCTGAGAACCAGCCCGATCACGATCGTAACCGTCGCAACCCGTGCGCTCCAGCGACGATCGTGGCGGTAGATCGCGCGGATGAGCAGGCTGAGCAGCAGGCCGACGGGTGGTGCGACGATGGCGAACGCCAGCGCCGCCCAGTCCAGGGCGAACGGCCTCGGTTTCGGCGGCGGTTCCTGGTGCGAGAAGTCGATCACCCGGGGTGCGGGCAGTGCCGTGCCGCTGCCGACGACGTCCGCGCGGGGAGTCGCATCGACGAGCGCGGCGAAGTCGGAGCGGTCACGTACCGCAGCCCGAGTGCGCCGCCTGCCGAACATGCCAGCCCCTTCATCGTGGGCACAGCGTAGCAGCGAATTTAAGCAACCATCAGGTTGAAGCGCGCTCTAATTGACGAGGATCGCGGCGAGGGTTTTCTTGCCGCGACGGAGCACCGCGTGGCCGCTCGCGAGACCCGCGCCGTGGAGGGTCGCCTGGTCGTCGCGCACCGACACGTTGTTGAGGTACACCCCGCCCTGGGCGATTGCGCGTCGCGACTCCCCCATGCTCTTGGTCAGTCCGGAGTCGACGAGGGCCTGGGCGACCGTCGTGCCGGACGTCGCCTCGGCGGAGGGGAGCTCCGCCATGGCCGCCGCGATCGTGCCGGCGTCGAGGTCGGCGAGGTCGCCCTGTCCGAAGAGCGCGGCCGAGGCGGCGATGGCCGATTCGGTCGCCTCGACCCCGTGCACTAGCGACGTCACCTCGAACGCGAGAGTGCGCTGCGCCTGCCGCCGGAACGGCTCAGACGCGACAACCTCGGCGAGCTGCTCGATGCTCGCCCGGTCGAGGAACGTGAAGATCTTGAGACGGTCGATCACGTCGGCGTCGTCGGTGTTGAGCCAGAACTGGTACATCGCGTAAGGACTCGTGAGGGCTGGGTCGAGCCAGACCGCGTTGCCCTCGCTCTTGCCGAATTTGGTGCCGTCGGAGTTGGTGATGAGTGGGGTGCCGATCGCGTGCACGGTGGCCGACTCGGAGCGGCGGATGAGGTCGATGCCGCTCGTCAGGTTGCCCCACTGGTCGCTGCCGCCGGTCTGCAGCACGCAGTCGTACTGGCGGTAGAGCTCCCGAAAGTCGAGCGCCTGCAGAATCTGGTAGCTGAACTCGGTGTAGCTGATGCCGGCGTCGGAGTTGAGCCTCGCGCTCACGGCGTCCTTCTTGAGCATCGTGCCGACCCGGAAGTGCTTGCCGATGTCGCGCAGGAAATCGATCGCGGTGAGCGGGGAGGTCCAGTCGAGGTTGTTGACGAGCCGCGCCCGGTTGTCTCCCTCAAAGCTCAGGAAGCGCGAGACCTGACCCTGCAGGTAACCGACCCATTCGGCGACGACGTCGGGGGTGTTGAGCACGCGTTCCGCCGTGGGCTTGGGGTCTCCGATGAGTCCCGTCGAACCGCCGACGAGCCCGAGCGGCTTGTGGCCGGCGAGCTGGAGTCGGCGCATGAGCAGCAGCTGAACGAGGTTGCCGAGGTGGAGGCTTGGGGCCGTGGGATCGAAGCCGCAGTAGTAGGTGATGGGTGCCCCGGAGAGCAGCTCGCGGATCTCCGTTTCGCTCGTGGAGACGTGGACGAGGCCCCGCCAGACGATCTCGTCCCAGACGCTCGCGAACGAGTCATCATTGCGCTGGACAGTGGGAACCGAGGATGCTGGGGAAGACACACATACAGGGTAGTCGAGGCGGTCCGCCGCGCGTTCCACGACACCTTGGATCGGCCCTCACGGTCCGGTCAAGCGCCGTGGACCCGGCAGGGGCCATTTTTCGAATAAGACACCCGATATGTCTCATTGGAGCCGCCATGATCGTCATCATCGCCGACCGTGTAGATAGCCGCGGGAGCGACGATTTCATCGCAGCCGTGGTGCAGTCCCTCAATAGTCAACTCGGCGGGCATCTCCTCCTCCCCGCCGACCGCACGGCCGGTGATGAGATCCAACTTCTCGTCGATGGCGGGCAGACGGCCGTCGACGCGCTTCTGCTCCTGACCCGCAGCGGCCGGTGGAGCGTCGGTCTCGGCGTGGGTGATGCGCGGCAGCCCCTCGGCGCGAGCATCCGGGAATCGACGGGAGAGGCGTTCGCCGCCGCCCGCAGCGCCGTGGAACGCGCCAAGAAGAAGGGCACCCGGTTCGCGGTCGGCGCCGTGCCGCGGCATCCGCTCGCCCCTGACCTCGAGGCCCTCGCCGATCTGCTGCTGGTTATCCGTGGTCGGCGGAGCGAGCAGGGGTGGGAGGTTCGCGACCTCGTGGCGCGCGGCCTCACCCAGGCCGAAGCGGCGTCGCGCATCGGCATCACCCCGCAATCAGCGAGCAAGCGGGCGCGGGCTGCCGACCTGCGCACAGAGGATGCCGCGATCGGACCGCTCTCGCGGTTGGTCGGAACCCTCGACGCCACGGTGTCGACCCCGGTCATCGACACCCGACCGGTGCGGATGCCCCGTGCGATGGCGAATGAGCAGGACTCCTGAGCGCGTCGTCGGAAGCTCCCTTTATGGGTATCGATTTCTCGCCGGTTCGGGTGTATCGTGCAGAGATTCGTTACCGGAGATGGACTCAACTCTGAGCTCGCCCACCGGCTGGAGGCCACACCCGGGCGCCTCGTTCGGTGCCCCGCTCGGCAGCCCTGAAGGGAAGGCATCAATGTCGATCATCACCGAATTTCCCACGCCATCGGAGATCTACGACTGCGTCGTCGTCGGAGCGGGTCCGATCGGACTCTCCCTCGCCCTCGAAGCGGCGACTGCCGGACTGCGGGTGCTGCTTCTGGACGCGGGTAACGCGACCGGCAGGGAGAACGCCCAGGCACTGGCCGCACGGCCCCCCGCGACCGTGCTCGATCCCGCCACGCACACGACCATGGAACTGGCGACCAGGCGCGGTGTGGGCGGTGCCTCCTGGTTGTGGGGAGGCCGATGCGTGCAATTCGAGCCGATCGACTTCGAGCCCCGCGACTACATCGACGACGGCGAATGGCCCCTGAGCCTCGCCGACGTGTCCCCCTGGGAGGCAGCAGCCGCCTCGTACCTGGATTGCGGCGTGCCGACCTTTCGAAACACCTCTGCCGACTGGGCAGGCCTCGGCGAGATCAACCTGTCACAACTCGAGCGCTGGGCTCGCCAACCCAAACTCGCCCGGCGGCTCGGGACCCAGGCCACAAACCATCCGGGTATCACGGTGCTGTGCGAGGCCACGGTCACCGACCTCGACATCGATTCGGCGGGGACCCGCGTGGACAACCTCGTCGTCCTCCATCAGGGGCGGACCGTGAAGGTGCGGGCACGCGGTTACGTGCTCGCCTGTGGAGGGCTGGAGACGACGCGCCTGCTCCTGGACGTGCAGCGCCGACTGCCGGACCACTTCGGCGGCACCGACGGGCCGCTCGGGCGGTACTACCTGGGCCACCTGACGGGGAGCATCGCCAACATCCAGCTCACGAACGCGGCAGACATTCACGACCTGGACTTTCAGCTCGACGAGAACAACTCCTACGTCCGCCGAAGATTCACCTTCTCGGAACGCACCCAGCGCGAGCACCGACTGCTGAACACGAGCTTCTACGCCGACAATCCGCCGTTCTACGAGCCAGGGCACCGCAACTCCACCCTGTCGCTCGTCTTCCTCGCACTCTCCTTCGCACCGATCGGCCGGCGCATTCTCTCGGAGGGGATTCGCCTGCGGCACATCGGGCCGAAGCCGCGCCGATACGGGCAGCACCTCATGAACATAGCGAAGAGTCCGTTCCGCGCCGCGACCGACGTAATCGATATCCTCCGCAAGCGGTACCTCTCCCCCGTGCGCAAACCCGGCTTCCTGTTGCGTAACGCCGGGGGCACCTACGCGCTGCACTTCCACGCCGAGCAGATCCCCAATCCGGACTCCAGGGTCACCCTGAACGCGACGACCGGCGTCACCGGCCAGCCGGGGCTCGACATCGACTTTCGCTACACGCAGCAAGACCACGACTCGGTGCTCGCGACGCACGAGTACCTCGACCAGCAGCTGCGGGAGTCGGGCCGCGGTCGGCTGGTATATCTCGACGCTGAGGATGAGCGGCTCGCGGCGGTGCTCGCGCAGGCGACCGACGGCTTCCACCAGATCGGCACCACCCGGATGAGCGCCGACGAGGGTGACGGCGTGGTCGACCGCGACTGCCGTGTGCACGGCGTCGACAATCTCTTCATCGCCTCCACGAGCGTGTTCCGGACAGCGGGTGAGGCCAACCCCACGTTCCTCGCAGTCTGTCTGGCCGTGCGGCTGGCGCGACACCTGGCTGAGGCTCAATCAACCAGCACCGCCGTCGACAGCGCTCCTGTCGACCCCGCGAGCGCCGATCCTGCGAGCGGCGACGACGACACCCGCACGTTCGACACGAGCCAGGAACCCAGCGCGGCGTAACCCGGTCAGCGGGTCGGCGGGGCCTTCGTTCCGCGCAGCGCCGAGACCGGGTCGGGCGCGCGGGGCGGATATATCCAGGCCACGAGCACGACCGAGATCATCATCAGCAGGAACCACGAGCCCAGCTTGCTCACGGAGACCAGGTGCCAGCCGTCGACCTGGTTCGGGTAGAACCACGCGCCCGACCAGGTGGCGATGTTCTCCGCGAGCCAAATGAACCCCGCGACGAGGAAGAACGCGAGGAGAAGCGGCATCCGCGGGCGATGACGGAACACCGTGAACTGCATCGTCGTTCGGGCGTAGATGAGCACGATCGCGGCCAGGAGCGGCCAGCGTGCGTCGGCGACGTAGTGGTGGGAGAAGAAGTTGACGTAGATCAGGGCGGCGATGATCGCCGTGATCCACCGGTGCGGATATCGCTCGAACCGCAGGTCGAAGAGGCGGTAGACGCGCA
>JAODAY010000105.1 GCA_025463665.1 Microbacteriaceae bacterium | reverse complement strand
GCACGCAGTCGGTCACCTCGATGCTCGACTCGTCGTGCCGAGTCGACCCGGTCGGCAAGATGTATCAGACCTTGCGTGAGTTCGCGAGCGAACGCACCAAGCGGCTCCAGGCACCGAGCGTCGTGATGATGATCGGCGGATCGCGCATGACCACCCAGGACTACCGCAGTGTCGAGTCGCTCTTCGGCCAGGACACGAGCCAGGTCGCCTTCCGGGTCGAACTTGGCGCCCAGCCCAAGATCGCCTCCGTCGCGGGCCTCAACGTGATCACTATCGGCGACCTCGACGACCTGTCGCGACTCGTGCGGGGGATCGGCGGATGAGCGACGACACGACCACACCCACGACCACGCGCACGCCCGGACCGGGCACTCGCCCCGTGACGCCCAGGACCTGGGCCGACATCGCGGTGCTGCTCGGACTCGCGCTGCTCGGCGTCGTCGGCTTCGAGCCCTCGTTCGGCGGCTACGGCTTCCTGCTCGCCGGTCTCGGCGGCCTGGCCCTCGGGGCGGCGACCGGCATCCTCGCCTACGTCTTCCGGCTGGGCGTCCTGCTCACCGTGCTCGCCGCGATAGTGGGCTACTTCCTCTTCGGCTCGGCGCTCGCGGTTCAGGGGCAGGCGCTTCTCGGGTTCGCGCCGAGCCTGCAGTCGCTCGCGAGCCTCGCGGTCGGCACGGTCTACGGCTGGGCCGACATCGTCACGCTGCGCACCCCGATCGGCGCCCCCGAGTACATCGCCGTCGTGCCCTACTTCGCTGCCTGGATCGTGGCTCTCGTCACGACCAGCCTCGCCACCCGGTGGATCGCGGCGAAGCCCCGCACAGCCTGGCGGTTCGGGGCCGCCCTCGTCGGCCCCGTGGTGCTCTACCTCGCCGGCATCCTGATCGGCACCGACGAACCGTACCAAGCCGGCGTGCGCGGCGTGGTCTTCGCGATTCTCGCCCTCGTCTGGCTCGGCTGGCGCCGCCCCAACGCCGCGACAGTCGCCCCCGGCGGCGTGAACCGCCTGCGCAACAGCAAGATCGCCGGAACCGCCATCATCGTCGCCGGAGCCGTGCTGCTTGGCGGCGGCGCCGGCTTCTGGCTCGCGCCCGCGAAAGACCAGCGTTTCGTATTGCGCGAGGAGATCGAACCGCCGTTCGACCCGCTGCAGTACCCGAGTCCGCTGAGCGGGTTCCGGCACTACACGAAACAGGTCACCGACGAGCAGCTCTTCACCGTGAGCGGCCTGCGGCAGGGCGACGTCATCCGGCTCGCCACCCTCGACTCGTTCACGGGCAAGCTGTGGACCGTCACCGGGCCGCAGACCGCCACCAATGGCTCGGGCAGTTTCGCCCTCGTCGGCCGAGAGATTCCGGCCCAGACGTTCGTGACCCCCGAGGTGCGCAGCGACGTCACTGTCACGATCGGCGCCTACGACGACGTCTGGCTGCCGAGCGTCGGCTACCTCACCGACCTCGAGTTCACCGAGGGCGATGCCGCGTCGGAGAGCGACAACCTGCGCTACAACAACTCGACGGGCACCGCGGTGCTCACCTCCGGGCTGCACGAGGGCGATTCCTACCGGTTGAGCGCCGTCGAGCAACGGGTCCTGACTCCCGCCGACCTCGAGGAGGCGACCACGGCGGCCGTCGACATGCCCCCGGTCACCGGCATTCCCGACCTTGCCACCTCCAAGGCGCAGGAGTTCGCGGGATCCACCACGACGCCGGCGACGCAACTGCAGGCCATGCAGCTCGCGCTCACCGAGAACGGCTTCCTCAGCCACGGCCGCGCCTCGGACTCCGTGCCGTCGAGGGCCGGCCACGGCGCGGATCGCATCACCGAACTCTTCGAGCGCGTGCAGATGATCGGCGACCAGGAGCAGTACGCGTCGGCGTTCGCGCTCATGGCCCGCAGTTTCGGTTACCCGTCGCGCGTCGTCATGGGCTTCGCGCCCGAGGTCACGGGCGACGAGACCGACATCACCGTCACCGGTGACGACGTGACGGCATGGGTGGAGGTGGCCTTCGACGACGTCGGCTGGGTCGCATTCAATCCGACGCCCGACGAGACCGACATTCCCCAGGCGCAGGTTCCGAAGCCGCAGAGCGAACCGCAGCCGCAGGTGCGCCAGCCCCCGCGTTCGGAGAACGACGACGACGACCTCCTGACCCCGGTCGAGCTCGAGGAGAACGACGAAGACGACAACGGCGACCCGTTCGTTCTTCCGGCATGGGTGTGGGCGATCGGGCTGAGCCTGCTCATCCCGGCGATCATCATCTTCGTTCCGCTGGTCATCGTCGCCCGGCTCAAGGCCAGGCGCGCGCGCAAGCGCCGTGAGGCCGAGCGCGGGCCCGACCAGGTGGCCGGAGCGTGGCAGGAGATGCTCGACCAGTACTCCGAACTCGGTTTCGACATTCCCAAAAACTCGACGCGGCTCATGATCGCCGATCGCCTCGAGACCCAGCTCATCGAACACCCGGTGCGCCTGCGCTCACTCGCCGAGGCGGCGGACGAGGCCGTGTTCGACGGTCACGACGTCGACCCCGAGCGCAGCGAGAAGGTGTGGACAGAGGCGCTCGCGGCGATCGTCGTGGCTCGCGAGGCCGTGACCAGGGCCCGCCGCATCCGCAGCCTGTACCGCCTTCGCCTGCACCGCAGAAAGAAATAGGACCACGTGAAGCTCAAACTGACCCTGCAGCGCGCGAGCGGGCCCGTCGCCGACATCGTCGTGACCACGGATGCCGCGGCGACCGTCGGCGACGTCGCGGGTGCGATCGCCACCGTCGACCCGTTCGTCGCGAAGCTCGGCGGAGCGCGCTCCGGCGACCTCACCATCCAGATCGTCGACCCGGCGGGTCTCGGACACAAGCTGCTCGAACCGGAACTCGCACTGGGGGAGGCCGCGCTCGGTTCGGGCGCGACGATCGCGCTCGTGCCCTCCGACCGGGTGACGCCGGCCGTGGTCTCCGAGGTCGTCGCCGTGCTGCACGTCATCGAGGGGCCGGACACCGGGGCACACTTCGACCTCGCCACGGGCACGCGCTATCTCGGCCGGGACGCCGCGTCCTCCGACATCGTGCTCTCCGACCCCCTGGTCTCCAAGCGCCACGCGCGCCTCGACGTCTTCGCACAGAGCGTGCGCATGGTTGACCTCAACTCCGCCAACGGCCTCGAGGTCGACGGCGGACCGGTCACCCGCGTCGACCTCGGCGACGGCGATGTGGTGCGCATCGGCGACAGCGTGATGCGGGCCGAGATCGCGCCGCCCACCGGGGTGGTCGTGCAGGTCGAGAGCGGACCCGTCGCGTTCAACCGCTCGCCCCGAGTCGAGACGCGCTACCCGGGAACCGAGTACGCGGCGCCCAAGATGCCGACGGAGAAGGACGTCCAGCCCTTCCCGTGGGTGGTCATGATCGCCCCGGTGCTGCTCGGCGGCGTGTTCTTCTTCACCGGTCGTCCCCTCGACTCCCTCATCTTTCTCGCGGCGTCGCCCTTCATCATGCTCGGCACCTACCTGAGCACCCGCGCCACGAAGAAGAAGAAGGAGAAGCTGGAGATCAAGCGCTTCGAGGAGCGCGCGACGATGCTCGAGGAACGTCTCGAGGCCGAGATCGCCGTCGAGCGGAATGTGCGCCTGCGCGAGGCCCCGTCGACCGTGGAGGTCTACGACGAGGCAATGCGGCTCGGCCCGCTGCTGTGGACACGGCGCCCGGAACACTGGCAGTTCCTCTCGCTCAACCTCGGCATCGGCACAATGCAGTCGCGCAACGCCGTCAGCATGAGCAACGAGGATGCAGCGCTGCCGCAATTCCTCGAGCGGGTGCTCAAGACGCAGGACCGCTTCCGTGACATCACAGACGTTCCGGTGACCGAGAACCTCTTCTTCTCCGGCGCGCTCGGCGTCGCCGGCGTGCACTCCGCGTCGGCCGACATGGCGCGCGGCATCATCGTGCAGGCCACCGGGCTGCACTCGCCCGCCGAACTGGTCGTGGCCGCCATCGTCAGCAACGCCTGGACCGCAGAAGTGGAGTGGCTCAAGTGGCTGCCGCACACGGGCTCGCCGCACAGCCCGCTCGAGGTCGGCCACCTGGCGAACAGCCAGGCGACCGGCGACGCGCTCCTCTCGGCGATCGAAGACCTCATCGCCAAGCGCACGAAGGCGGTCATCGCCGAGCGCGGCGCATCGATGCTCGAGAAGTCGGCGCTCATCGCGGGGGCGACGGTCGGCGACGGTGCCGAGACCGCGACCGCGCCGTCGTCGGCGACGCCGGCCGTGCTGCTCGTCATCTCGAACGATGCTCCCGTCGACAGGGCCCGTCTCGTGCAGGTCGCCGAACGCGGAGCCGACGCGGGCGTCTACCCCGTCTGGGTCTCGCCCACGGTTGCCGAGCTCCCCGCCGTCACCCGCACCTTCGTCGAGGCGTCCCGCGACGGCCACACTGCCGAGGTGGGTCTCGTGCGACTGGGCAACGACATCACCGCGGTGCGCACCGAGCCGATCACCCGCCAGCAGGCGCTCGGCTTCGCCCGCCGTCTCGCTCCCGTGGTCGACGGCGGCGCACTCCAGCGCGACGCGAGCGACCTTCCCCGCACCGTGTCGATGCTCTCGCTTCTC
>JAODAY010000079.1 GCA_025463665.1 Microbacteriaceae bacterium | reverse complement strand
CGGTCGCCAACGAAGACGAGGCGGCGTCGGTGCTGTTCGGGCTCGTGCCGGCAGACCTGGCGGTCGCGCTCGACTCGAGCCAGTGGCATCCGCTGTCTCTGCGCGGAGTCACCGGCCGGTTGCGGCGAGAACTCGTGCGGCAGCGCCCCGACCTTCCGGCCGCCCTCGTCGTGGCGGACCGCGGCGACGCGGCGGCCTCGCTCGCGCTGCTCGCCAGGGAGAGGGTGCCGGGAGCAGACCCGGCCGAGTGGCACGGCATGCTCGCCCCGTCGACTACCGGGCCGCTGCACGACCTCGACGACCCGGATGTCACCGTCGGCGTCTCGCCCTCCAAGCTCGAGGCGTTCGAGGCGTCGCCGCTCAACTGGTTCATCGACGTGATGAGCGGATCGCAGTCGAGCACCGCCATGGGGCTCGGCACGATCGTGCACTGGGTGATGGAGACCGCGACCGACCCCTCGCTCGAGGCGCTGTGGCAGGCGGTCGAATCGCGCTGGAGCGAGCTCGTGTTCGAGTCGCCGTGGCTCGCCGAGAAGCAGCGCAGGGCGGCACGCGTGCTCACCGCGGGCCTGTCGCAATACCTGCAGGACTTCTCCGCGGCCAACAGGAGCCTCGTCTCTGCGGAGCCCTCATTCGGGGTCGTCGTGGGGCGCGCGAAACTCAACGGCAAGATCGACAGGGTCGAGCGGCACGACGATGGCGCGATTGTGATCGTCGACCTGAAGACGGGGCGGGCCGAGACGAGCCAGCAGAAGATCGACGCGAACGCGCAGCTCGGCGCCTACCAGCTCGCGTACGACCACGGGGTGCTCGAGGAGCTGCCAGACGGGCACCGGCCGGGAGGCGCGAAGCTGCTCTACGTGTCATCCGGGGTGCGCGGAAAGCTCTACCGCGAGGCGGTGCAGGGTCCGCTCGTCGGTGAGCAGCTCGACGAGCTGCGCGCCCGCATCGAGCGGGCCGCGATCGGCATGGCCGCCGCGGAGTTCGCGGGCGCGCTCACCATCGACAGCTACGGTTCGGGCAACGACCCCCGCTACCGCATCCATCTCGTGAAGGCGGTGAGCGCATGACAGCCGAGCGCATGACGTTTCGAAACGTCGTCGGGCATGGGACCATCATCTCCGCCCTCGACATCGCGCGGGCGATCGAGGGAGACCCACCGACGGCGCAGCAGCAGGCGGTCATCGAGGCGCCGCTCGCCCCGGCGCTCGTCATCGCCGGCGCAGGCAGCGGCAAGACCGAGACGATGGCGAACCGCGTGCTGTTCCTGCTCGCCAACGGCATGGTGAAGCCGAGCGAGGTGCTCGGCCTCACGTTCACCCGCAAGGCTGCCGGGGAACTCGCCGGGCGCATCCGCGAACGCATCGCGCAGCTCGCCGCCGCCGGACTCATCGGCGACGACTACGACGTCTTCGACGCACCGACAGTCGCGACCTACAACTCGTTCGCCAACTCGATCTACCGCGACAACGCCGCCCTCATCGGGCGCGAGAGCGACGCCGCCGTGCTCAGCGAGGCCTCGTCGTGGCAGCTCGCGCGCTCGATCGTCGTCGCGAGTGGCGACGAGCGGCTCGCCGACCTCGACAAGAGCGTCGACGTGGTGACGAAGAAGGTCATCGCCCTCAACCACGAGCTGAGCGAGATGGAGTTCGGTTCAGACGACGTGCGCTCGCTCGTCGACGAGTTCGCCGCGCTGCTCGACCTGCCCTACGGCGGGCGCGGCAGGTACCCCGACGTGGCCAAGGCCGTCGGCGCGGTGCAGGGCCTCCCTGTGCTGCTCGATCTCGCCGACGCCTTCGCCGACGCCAAGGCCAGTCGCGGACTCGTCGAGTACTCCGACCAGGTCGCGCTCGCCCTCACCGCGACCGAGCGCGTGCCGCGCATCGCCGAGGAACTGCGCTCACGCTTCGCCGTGGTGCTGCTCGACGAATATCAGGACACCTCGGTCGTGCAGACCCGGCTGCTCAAGGCACTGTTCCGCGACCACGCCGTCATGGCGGTCGGCGACCCGCACCAGTCGATCTACGGATGGCGCGGGGCGAGCGCCGCGAACCTCGGCAGCTTTCCGGCCGACTTCTCGAGCGCGCCGCGGCCCACCGACGAGGTGGCGAAGTTCGACCTCTCGACGAGCTGGCGCAACGGGCACGGCATACTCGCGGCGGCCAACGCCCTGGTGGAGAAGCTGAACCTCGTGACGAAGGTGGAGGTGGGGTCGCTCACGGCGAGCCCCGCGGCATCCGCGGAGAAACTCGCTGTCGTCTTCGAGGAGACGGTGACCGAGGAGGCGGCCGCGACGGCGGCGTGGCTGCGGCAGCAGCTCGCCGTGAAGTCGAAAAAGGGCGGGCAACGCAGCGCGGCCATGCTGCTGCGCACCCGCTCGACAATGGCGGTGTTCACGGCGGCGCTCGACGAAGCGCAGGTTCCGTACCACGTGCTCGGCATCGGCGGCCTGCTGCAGGAACCGGAAATCGTCGACCTCGTGAGCGCGCTGTGGGTGGTCAACGACCCGACCGCCGGGTCGCAACTGATCAGGCTGCTCACCGGTTCGCGCTGGCGCATCGGCGTGCAAGACATTCATGCGCTCAGTCGGCTCGCCTCCTGGCTGCGCGACCGCGACTACGCCCAGCAGCCGCTGCCCGACGAACTGCGAGAGGCAATGCGGGCGTCGGTCGCCGAGGCGGAGGGCGGGTCCATCGTCGAGGCGCTCGACTTCATCGCCCGTGCCCGCCCCGAGCACGGGGCGCTGCGCAACTTCAGCGAGACCGGGCTGCCCCGCCTGCGTGAGGCGGGCGCGCTGTTCGGCCGGCTGCGGGCGCGAGCGAATCTCGACCTCGTCGACTTCGTCACCCTGGTCGAGCAGGAGCTCATGCTCGACATCGAGGTCGCGGCCAACGACAGGCTGCCGCTCGGCAACGCCAATCTCGAGGCGTTCTTCGACGCGCTCGGCGGCTACCTCTCGAGCGACGACCACGCTTCGCTCGCCGGCTTCCTCGGCTGGCTGACCGTCGCCGAGTGGCGGGACAGCCTCGGCCCCCGCCCGGAAGAAGCCGAGCCGGGCACCGTGCAGATTTTGACGATCCACGGGTCGAAGGGGCTCGAGTGGGACGTCGTCGCCGTGCCGAGGCTCGTCGAGGGCGAACTGCCGGGGGCCGCGAAGGACGGATATAACGGCTGGCTCTCGCTCGGTGTTCTGCCCTACGAGTTCCGGGGAGACGCGGCGGAGTTGCCGTTCATGCGGTGGCGGGGAGCGGAGACCCAGAAGGAGGTCGACGACAACCGCAAGCAGTTCAAACTGGACCTCGAATCGCGGCACCGGCTGGAGGAGCGCCGTCTCGCCTACGTCGCCGTCACCCGGGCCAGGCACTCGCTGTTGCTCAGCGGGTCGTTCTGGTCGACCCAGTCCAAGCCCCGCACGCCGAGCGAGTTCCTGCTCGACCTCGAGTCCGCGGGTGTCATCGACGGGCTGCCGGTCGAGAGCGAGCACGAGGAGAACCCGCTCGGTGCCGAGCCTGAGTTCATGATGTGGCCTGTTGACCCGCTCGGCGAGCGGCGACCCCGCGTGGAGGCCGGAGCCGCGGCGGTGCGGGCCGCCGCCGAGTCGCGCGCTGAACCGAGTGAAACCGGCAAGTGGCATGAAGACCTCACGCTGCTGCTGCGAGAGCGGGCCGAAAGGATCGGCGCCAACGAGCTCGTGGCGATGCCGACGAGGGTCGCGGCATCCCGGTTCAAGGATTTCGTCACCGACCCCTCGGCGGTGGCCTCCTCGTTGCGGCGCCCGATGCCCGAGCGGCCGTACAAGGCGACCCAGATCGGCACGCTGTTCCACTTCTGGGTGGAGGACCGCTACGGGATCGACGGAACCAGCGAGCAACTCGACGTGTTCGACACTGAGGTTGACGGCGGCGACGTGACGCACGACGCCGACCTCGCGCGACTGCAGGAGACGTTCTCCCGGTCGGAGTGGGCGGGCCGCAAGCCGGTCGACGTCGAGCGGGAAATCCATCTGCCGTTCGACGGGCAGATCGTCATCTGCAAGATCGACGCCGTGTACTTCGACGGTGCGAGGTTTCAGATCGTCGACTGGAAGACGGGCAAGGCGCCGAAAGACGAGGCGGATCTCGAGCGCAAGCAACTGCAACTCGCGCTGTACCGCCTTGCCTACGCGCGCTGGGCGAACATCGACGAGTCCCTGATCGACGCTGTCTTCTACTTCGTCGCCGATGACACCGTCATCACCCCGCGACGCATCTTCGACGAAGACGAGCTGCTGGCGCTCTGGCGGGAGAGCCTGGCCTAGTCGGTCCAGCTCTCGCTAGACCGCGCGTTCCGTGCGGTCCAGGAGCGCCTCGACGTCTTCGACCGCCATCGTCGGCAGCGGCCGCGCGCCGATCGGGTTCACGACGTCGCCGAGCGTGGAGTCGACGATGGCGCTGAGCATCCCGACCGCGTCGTCCACGATCTCGGTGCTTCGGGTGTCGGTGCCGTGCAGCAGCCATTTGGCGATCTCGAGTTCGGCGTAGAGCTTCGCGCGCTGGCGAACGTGCCGGTCACCGGAGCCGCGCACCGAGTGGTACGCCTCGAAGGCGCTGTCGGCGACGTCGACGGGGGCACCCATCAGCCAGGAGAGGTCCTTCGCCGGGTCGCCGACGCGGAGGCCGTGCCAGCCGAGCACGCCGGTGACCGCGCCGTCGGCGGCGAGAAACGACTCGGCGGTCAGGGAGTTGTTCATGACGGTCGGCTGGAACTGCCACATCGTGGCATCCTCGGTCGCGCCCTCCCACCGGCCCAGAAGCGGTGCGGGCACGAGGCCGGTCGCGCCCGCACGGTCCATGAGGCTGACCGCGGAGCGCAGGCACTCGGCAGAGGCGAACACCGGCAGGCCGGCATCGGCGACGAAACTGGTCGGCAGCGAGTGGATCGCGGCGATGGCTGCGCCGACGGATGCCGCGAGGCCGGTCTCACCCGCGTCGAGGTCGCGCAGCCGCACCTTGTTGCCGTAGACGAAGTCGTAGACGACGGCCCGGGTCGCCTTGTACGGGGTCTGGCCCACGTAGCTTGAGACGGTGAACGGCAGTCGGGTGCGCACCCCGGTGCTGATGGCACGGAGCGCGACGAGGTCGCCCGACTGCTGGGTCTCCGCCTTCGGATTGCGGGGAACGCGGATGATGAGGTGGCGACCATCGCGATCGGTGAGCAGGGCCGCGTCGAAGTCGTTGCCGTCGGGAGAACCGAATTTCGAGGTGGAAACCACATCGAGGTCGTCGACGGCGGAAGTCGCGAGCGCGGCTAGAGTGAGATGGGATCTGGCCATACCCAACAGGGTAGATCGCCGGTTCCCGCTTTCACCGAACGCCACGCACATTTGATGGGTCGCCGCATGTCAGAAAATTTCCTCGAGCGACTCTCACTGTCGCGGTACGCCGTCGACCGGGACTATCTCGCGCGGGACGAGCCCGAGGCGATCGAGTCTTTCCTTGCCGATCCGTCGACCAGACTGCTGCCGATCTTCCAGAACACTGCACTGCTCTCGAGCCCGTCCGCGCTCGCCCTCGTGCCGGTCAGCGCCGTGCCGCCCGCCGAGCTCTACGTCTACCTGGGTCGCTCCGTCTCGGCGGAGAGCCCGGAACCCGTCGGCACCCCGATCGTCGCCGCCGTGCTCACCGACGCGGGCCACCTCGCCGAGTCGAACTGGGGAAACCTACGCCAACTCGGCAGCACCCTCAGCGACCGTGACGCCGGCCTGTTCACCGAAGCGCTCGGCATCATCAACTGGCACGAGTCGCACCGGTTCTCCCCGCGCACCGGCGTGCCTACCCACTCGGGCAAGGCCGGCTGGGTGCGCATCGACCCGACGACGGGCGCCGAAATGTACCCGAGAACGGATGCCGCGATCATCGTCGGCATCACCGACGCAGACGACCGGCTGCTGCTCGGCTCGAACGCGCTGTGGGAGAGCAACCGCTTCTCGCTGCTCGCCGGTTTCGTCGAGCCGGGCGAATCGCTCGAGGCTGCGGTCATCCGTGAGGTCTTCGAGGAGTCGGGCATCAGCGTCGTCGACCCGGTCTATCTCGGCAGCCAGCCCTGGCCCTTCCCCGCGTCGCTCATGCTCGGCTTCACCGCGACGGTCGACCCGCAGTTCGTGAACGACCTCAAGCCAGACGGCAACGAGATTCTCGAACTGCGCTGGTTCTCCCGCGACGAGTTGCGTGACGCGCTCGCCGAAATCAAGCTCCCCGGCCGCACGTCGATCGCCAGGTCGATCATCGAACTCTGGTACGGCGGCCCCATCGATGACCACTCGGCATGACCCGACGATGACGCAGACCGAAGTCCGCACCGCCGAATCGCTGCTCGCCGGTCTCGACGAGCAGCAGCGCATCGCAGCGGAAACCCTCCTCGGCCCGGTGTGCCTGCTCGCCGGCGCCGGAACGGGCAAGACCCGGGCCATCACCCACCGCATCGCCTACGGCGTCGCGACCGGCGTCTACCCTCCCGGGCGCGTGATGGCGCTCACCTTCACGAGCCGCGCCGCGGGGGAGCTGCGCAGCCGGCTGCGCCACCTCGGGGCCGCTGGCGTGTCTGCCCGCACCTTCCACGCCTCCGCCCTGTCGCAGCTGAACTTCTTCTGGCCACAAGTCGTCGGCGGCACGATGCCGCGGCTCATCGACAGCAAGGCCCGCCTGCTCGCTCAGGCAGCCGAGACCATCAGGCTCAAGCTCGACACGGCGACCCTGCGCGACACCGCGGGGGAGATCGAGTGGCGCAAGGTGTCACGGCTCAGCATCGAGCAATACGGTGTCGCCGCGGCATCCCGCGTTCTGCCACCTTCTCTCACCATTGAGAAGGCGGTGGCCCTGCAGCAGGCCTACGAGAACCTCAAAGACGAGCGCCGCCAGCTTGACTTCGAAGACGTGCTGCTCGCGACCGCCGGCATGATCGAG
>JAODAY010000031.1 GCA_025463665.1 Microbacteriaceae bacterium | reverse complement strand
CCGCCGGCGAGGGTGCGGGTGTGAACTTCGGCGAGGGAGATCGCCCTGGAGACCGGCCGGATGTGCGAGCCGGATCGCACGATGACCGCCATGCGGCCGAACGGGACCCCGCGCAGCAGGTGGTGCTGCCTGAACAGCCGGGCGATCGCCGCGGTCTCCTTCGCCGGGGTGGCGGCGCTCACCGTCACGACCGGCTGGTCGATGTCTTCTCCCCCCGCGACCGCGGCGTGCTGTCTGCCTGCGGCGGCCGTTCCGATGCGGTCGGTCACGACACTCGTCAGCGCGCGCAACTGCGGGCCTTGACGGTGCGCGGTGCTCAGGATGAACGTCTCGAGGCTCGGCAGACCAAGGCGGCTCGACAGTCGGCCGAGGGCGTCGCGTTCGCCGCTGCGAAAGGCGTTGGTCGCGACATCCGGATCGCCGAAGGCCACGACGGCGACGCCGCGCTGCACGAACGCGCGCAGCAGCCCGATCGTCGCCTCGGTGGTCTCCTGCAGGTCGTCGACGATGACGAGCCGCAGCCGGGCGAGCTTGTCGCTGATGTCACCGCGCAGGGCCTCGGTGGCGAACGCCATGAGCTCTGCGGCATCGAGGGCGCCCTGCTCCACCGCGCCGAGCACCTGGAAGTACTCGTCGATGAAGTCGGCGGCGGCGACCCACTCGGTGTGGCCGTGTCGCCGACCGAGCTCGCGCAGCCGGGCGGGCGGCACGTCGAATTCGGTCGCGCGCATCATGAGTTCGCGCAGCTCTGTGCGGAACCCGCGCAGCTGCCGCACGTCTGCACCGAGGATCTCGGGCCACGCGGGGCCGGCGCCCTCGTCGATGTGCCCCTGCAGCATCTCCTTGATGATCTGGTCCTGCTCGCCGCCGGTGAGCAGGCTCGGCGGCGGTGCACCCGCACCGCGCGCGGCGTGCTGCACCAGCTCAAACGCGAGGGAGTTGGTGGTGCGGGCGATCGGACCGTTCGTGGCGATGCCGAGCCGCAGCGCGAGCACGTCGCGCAGGTGCGTCGCCGTCGAGCGATTCGGGGTCAGCACGACGATCTCGTCTGGCGCCCAGCCGAGATTCTCGACGCGGTCGGCGACGAGTTCGACGAGCGTGGTGGTCTTGCCCGTGCCGGGGGCGCCGATCACGGCCGCCGAGCCGCCCTCCGGCAGCGCGATGACGGCCGCCTGCGAGGGGTCGAGAACGGGGGGACGTCGGTCGGCGGGACGCCCCGTCGAGTGCTGGAATCCCCTGATAGTCACGGCTTCCACGGTACCGTCAGCCACCGACACCACCGGCCCGGCACACGCCGTGGCGGGCGCACGGTTATGCCACGAGTGAACGCGTCGTTCCGCCGGCCACGCAGTGTCGTAATCTTGCCTCGTGGACATTCGCATCGGAATCACCAACAGCCCCCGGGAAATCAACTTCGAGTCGTCGCAGACGGCGCAGGAAGTCGAGACCATCGTCGCTACAGCGCTCGAGTCGGACAGCAAGTTCATCAAGCTGAACGACAGCAAGGGCAAGCTCTACATCGTGCCCGTCTCCTCCTTCGGCTACATCGAGGTCGGCTCCGAGTCGGCGCGCCGCGTCGGGTTCGTGGCATAACCCATGGAACTGCTGTTCGTCGTGATCATCGCGGCGAGCGTCGGCTTCATCGTCACCTTCGTGGTGCGCGGGCGCGAGACCTACGGCATGCTGCTCCCCGCCGCCGCGGGCTCGGCCGCGGCATCCGTCGTCTGGGTAGCCCTGTTGTGGCTGGGACTGACTTTCGACGGCACCTGGATCTGGGTCGCGAGCCTCGTCGCCGGCGGGCTGGTGTCACTCGTGACCGCGCTCAGGCTGCCGCCGCGTCGACGTGTCGCCGACCGTGCCCTGCTGAGCCGGCTTTCAGGCGGTAAGGCCTAGCCCGTCCATGCGGCGGGTGTGCTCCGCGATGAGCTCGGTGAACACCGGCTCGATGCGGGCTTCGTCGGTGATGCCGGTCGCAGAGGTGGCGAGTGTCGCGCGCGCGACGAGCATGGTGTCGCCGACCAGTCGACGGCCCCACATCGCCAGCCGCGACCCGAGGCGCTCGTTCGCGTCGATCGCGCGGCGCACTTCCTCGGCGAGGAGCTCGTGCCCTGAGTCCTGTCTCAGCACCGAGGTGACGCGAGCGGCGTAGTCGGAGGGAAGCCCCTCGGCGAGGCGGAGGAAGAAGTCGTCGAGAAAGCCGGCGGTGATGAGGCACGCGAGAACGGACTCGTGCCAGTCGTTGCCGAGAGTCCCGCGCTGGTAGTTGTCGATATCTGCGGTGAACGGCTCCATGGCCCCGCCCGGCTCATCGCCGTGGCGACGGATCTCGGCGGTCAGTCCGTGGTGTTTGGCGAGCGACATGGCCGCGACGCGACTCAGCGTCTCCTTCGCGTGGGTCGTCGGTGCGTTCGCCATCGCCCTGCTGAGGTTCTCGAAGATCGTCAGCTGCGTGTAGGCGGCCTTGCCCAAGTAGGTGAGAACGTCGGGGGTGAGGTCCGCGAGATCCACCTTGGTTGCCGGAACCAGTTCCGATCGGGGTCGCAGACGGGGCACTTCGGCGCGCCTGCCGCCACGCGAGAACCATTTGACCACCAGCCCAGCTTAGGTGTTCAAACACGAGTCACTCGCGGTTAACCCGCAGTTCACCGTCGCGACCGGCTAAACTGGGTGGCAATGCCCCCCATTCTGGCGGGGGCCTTACGCCCCAGGACCAAGGCGGGCGTACCTCGCTATCCGTAAGGGCTCTTCTACATTGACATTCGCTGATCTCAATATCGACCAGGACATGGTCGACGCACTCGCCACCAAGGGCATCGTCGAACCGTTCCCCATTCAGGAACAGACCATCCCGATGGGGCTGGCCGGCCAGGACGTCATCGGCCAGGCCAAGACGGGAACGGGCAAGACGCTCGGTTTCGGCCTCCCCCTCCTCCAGCAGCTCGGCCTCAACCCCGAGCCGGGCGTCAAGGCGCTCGTCGTGGTGCCGACCCGCGAGCTGTGCGTCCAGGTCGCCGAAGACCTCACGCTCGCCGCATCCAACCGTTCGACCCAGGTCGCCGCCATCTACGGCGGCAAGGCATACGAAGGACAGGTCGAACAGCTCAAGGCTGGCGCCCAGGTCGTCGTCGGAACCCCGGGCCGCCTCCTCGACCTCGCGAGCCAGCGTCTGCTGAGCCTCAAAGACGTCAAGATCATGGTGCTCGACGAGGCAGACAAGATGCTCGACCTCGGCTTCCTCGCCGACATCGAGAAGCTGTTCGCACAGACCTCCCCGACGCGCCACACCATGCTGTTCTCCGCGACGATGCCCGGCCCGATCGTGGCACTCGCGCGGCGCTTCATGAACAAGCCGATCCACATTCGCGCGACCGACCCCAACGAGGGCCTGACCCAGGCGAACATCAAGCACGTCGTCTACCGCGCCCACAGCATGGACAAAGACGAAGTCATCTCGCGCATTCTGCAGGCCGACGGCCGCGGCAAGACCGTGATCTTCACGCGCACCAAGCGCGCGGCGGCCAAGCTCGTCGAGGAACTGAACGACCGCGGCTTCAACGCCGCCGCCGTGCACGGCGATCTCAACCAGGACCAGCGTGAGCGCGCGATGGTCGCGTTCAAGGCCGGCAAGAAGGACATCCTCATTGCAACGGATGTCGCGGCCCGCGGCATCGACGTCAACGATGTCACTCACGTCATCAACCACACGATCCCCGAAGACCACGACACCTACCTGCACCGCGCAGGCCGCACCGGCCGTGCGGGTAAGACCGGCATCGCGGTCACCTTCGTCGACTGGGACGACATGCACAAGTGGTCGCTCATCAACCGGGCGCTCGAGATGGGCATCCCGGAGCCGATGGAGACCTACTCGTCGTCGCCGCACCTCTACGCCGACCTCGACATTCCCGAGGGCTCGAAGGGCCGGCTGAAGACGGCGGGCCCGCCGCGCGTTCGCGAACCGCAGACCTCGACCGGTGGTGGCCGCGACGGTGCCCGCGGCGGATCCCGCTCCGGTGGCGGAGAGCGTGGAGGCGCCCAGCGCCCCGCGCGCACCGCGACGAGCGGCACCGCCCCCTCGGCGGCCCCGGCAGCGGATGGCGCACAGCGCCCGCCGCGCAGCCGCAACCGTTCGCGCACGCGTCGTCCGTCGACGCCTGCAGCGGAGTAGCGGATACCGCAGCCGCTACAGTCCGGTACACGGGCGCCAGTTCGACCTGGCGCCCGTGTACCGCGCTGTAGCCCTCACCGCCGACCGCGTGCGCGCACTCACGGGACGGCCCGGGCCGCGCGTCGCGGCGATCCCGCGGGCGGCGCTAGAACGGTCGCGAGCCGGTGCCCGTCTCGATGATGCTCGCGAGCACCTCCGGCGTGGTGGTGTTCTCGGCGAGCCGGTTGGGCTTGCCCTCACCGTGGTAGTCGCTTGACCCGGTCACCACGAGGCCGAACTGCGCCGCGAGCTCGAACAGCCTCTCCTTGCCGCTCTGCGTGTTGTCGCGGTGATGGATCTCGAGACCGAAGAGCCCGGCGTCGGCGAGCGCGCGGATCGTCTTCTCGTCGATGACCCACTCCCGCCCGCGCGTTCCCGGGTGTGCGAGCACCGGCACTCCCCCGGCCGCCACGATCATGCGCACACCCGCGAGCGGCGACGGCGCGTAGTACTTCTCGTAGTAGGCGCTGCGCCAGTGCAGCATCCGCGCGAACGCGGCGCTGCGGTCGCTCACATGCCCGCGTGCGACGAGCGCGTCGGCGATGTGCGGTCGTCCGATCGTTCCGCCGTCGACGGATTGGGCGAGCACCTCGTCCCACGTGATCGGGTAGTCGACAGCGATCCGCTCCACGATGCGCTCGGCGCGGTGCAGGCGACCGTCGCGGATGCGCGCCGTCTCCCGCACCATCGTCTCGTCGGCCGGGTCGAACAGGTACGCGAGAATGTGCACGCTCGCCGGGCCGTAGTTCGTGCTCAATTCCATGCCGGGCAGCACGGTCAGCCCGGTGTCGGATGCCGCGGCCGCCGCCTCGCGCCAGCCCGCCGTCGAGTCGTGGTCGGTCAGCGCAATCGTTCCGAGACCCGCCGCGACCGCAGCGTGCACGAGTTCGGCCGGCGATTCCGTGCCGTCGGACACACTGCTGTGCGTGTGCAGGTCAATGGCGCCGGTCGACATCCTGCAACTCTATTGCGGTGTGGCCGGTGCGCCCAGCTACACGCCCCGCGCCACAGGTATGGTTGGGAGCCATGTTCCGCCGAGTCACCGCCGCCATCATCCTGCTGATCGTCGCGGGCATTCTGCTGGCGCTCGCCTGGCCGCAGCTGTTCGGTCTGCAGCGGTCGTTCGGTTTCGCGCACGTCGTGTCGCTGCGCGGGGTCGCCGCCGCGGTGGGCATCGCGCTGCTCGTGCTGCTCGCGGTCTTCGGCGCCATCATCCGCCCCGCCAGGCGGCTGTTCGCCTCGTTTGCAGTGCTACTCGTCGCATTCATTCTTCTCAACGCCGCAGTGCTCTCCACCCGCGGCTTCGGCGACAGCGGGGCGGAGGCCGCGGCCGATTCCGACGTGACCGTGCTCTCGTGGAACACCCTCGGCGACGCGACCGGCGCCGACGCGATCGCCGCCCTCGCGCTCGACTCCGGCGCGGACATCATCACCCTGCCCGAGACGACGAATGAGCTCGCCTTCGACATCGCCGCGATCATGAAGGAGAACGGCAAGCCCATGTGGCTCGAGACCACCGCCTACGACCAGATCTCCAAGGCCCGCTCGACGTCGGTGCTGTGGAGTGCGGAACTCGGCACCTACTCGATCGACGAGACGGTCGGCTCGACGTCGACTCTGCCGAGCGTCGTCATGCGCCCCGACGACGGATCGGGCCCCACCATCATCGCCGTGCACGCCGTGTCGCCGATCCCCGGGGAATTCCGCAACTGGCGGAACGACCTCGGCTGGCTCGGGGACATCTGCGCTGGGAACAACACGATCATGGCCGGCGACTTCAACGCGACCCTCGACCACATGACCGGGCTCGGCACCGGCGCGGGCACGGCGCTCGGCGGTTGCGTCGACGCGGCGCTCGTG
>JAODAY010000029.1 GCA_025463665.1 Microbacteriaceae bacterium | reverse complement strand
GCCTTCTACGCGGTGCTGCGCCTCGGTGCCATCGTCGTCGAACACAACCCGCTCTACACGGCACGGGAACTGCGGCACCAGTTCGAGGATCACGGGGCTCGCGTCGCGATTGTGTGGGACAAGGTGCACGACTCCGTCTCGGCATTCCCCGCCGACATCCCGCTCACGAAGGTCGTGTCGGTCGACATGACCGCCGCCCTGCCCTTCGGCAAGCGGCTCGCGCTCAAGCTCCCGCTGGCCGCCGCTCGCAAGAGTCGCGCCGCGATGACGAGTACCCCATCCGCCCGCCGCGTGTTCACGTGGGAGAAGCTCATCGGCGCGCCGCGCATCCTCCGCAAGCGTGACCGGCCCGGCATCGACGATGTCGCCGTGCTGCAGTACACGAGCGGAACGACGGGAACCCCGAAGGGCGCGATCCTCACCCACGCCAACCTGCGCATGAACGCCGCGCAGGGGCAGGCCTGGGTTCCTGGCCTCCGTCTCGGCGACGAGACCTTCTACGGCGTACTCCCGCTCTTCCACGCCTACGGGCTCACGCTGTGCCTGACGGTCGCGATGAGCATCGGCGCGAAGCTCGTCCTGTTCCCCAAGTTCGATGTCGACATGATCATGGATGCCGCTCGCAAGTCACCCCCGACCTTCCTGCCCGCCGTGCCGCCGATCTACGACCAGCTCAGCCGTGCCTCGAAGAGCCGCCGCGGCGGGCTCGCACACATTCGATTCGCGATTTCGGGCGCGATGAGCCTGCCGGTCGCCACGGTCACCGGATGGGAACAGGCGACGGGCGGCCTCCTCGTCGAGGGCTACGGCATGACGGAGACGTCACCGCTCGCGGTCGGCAACCCGATGGGCCCGACGAGACGCCCCGGCACCGTCGGCGTGCCTTTCCCGAATACCGACATTCGTGTCGTCGATCCGGCCGATCCGAGCGTCGATCGCGCCGCGGGTGAGTCCGGCGAGCTGCTGCTGCGCGGACCGCAGGTCTTCCAGGGCTACTGGAGACGACCGGACGAGACCGCGGAGACGCTGCTGCCCGGCGGGTGGCTGCGCACGGGCGACATCGTCTCGGTCTCCCCCGACGGCTTCATCACCGTGATCGACCGCATCAAGGAACTCATCATCACCGGGGGCTTCAACGTGTCGCCGTCGGAGGTGGAAGAGGTACTTCAGTCGCACCCCGACGTGGCCGCGGCCGCGGTCGTCGGCCTGGCTCGCGACTCTGGCACAGAAGACGTCTGCGCCGCGGTGGTCGCGCGTGCAGGAACGACGATCGACCCCGCCGCCCTGCGCGACTTCTGCCGCACGAGGCTCACCGCCTACAAGGTGCCGAAGCGCGTCGTGGCGGTCGACGCCCTGCCGCGGTCGCTCGTCGGCAAGGTCGAGCGCCGCCGCGTGCGCGACCTGCTCGCCGCGCAGGAGTAGCCCCGGGCGCGTCCCCCGGTGGGGAGCGGCAGGCCCGAGGGCTGCGCCGAGTGGGCGCGGCTAGGGGCGGGCGCGCTGCCTGAAGGCGTCGACGGCGTCGAGGATGCCCGGCGCGAACCAGGCGCGGTTGCGGCGCTCGGGACCGCGAGAGACGAGGATGCCACGGTCGACGAGTGTCTCGATCGCCGTGTATGCCGCCGCGAGCGTGACGCCAAGCGCCGGAACGGTGACGCGCGCGTCGATCACGGGCGACTCGAGCACGACGCCGACCAGGTCCCGCGCGCTCGCATGCGACCGCACCCCGACCATGGCCGCGTCCCACTCCTGCGCGGTGATTGCGAGGGCGCTGGCGAGCTGCCGGGCGTTGTCGATCGCCGCCGTGACGGCGTGGGCGAAGACGAGCACGATCGCGTCGGCGTCCCCCGCGTCGAGCGCTTGCCGGTAGTCGTCGGCGACTGCGAGGAGTCCGCCCGAGATGGGCAGCGCGATGTCGCCGCTCAACCCGGCGACCTTGAGCTGGCCGGGCAGCAGCGCGCGCGCCGTGCGCGCGTTGCCGAGAAAGTAGGGCCGGGCGCGCACGAGCCGGGCGTGCTCGATGGCTATGGCCGCGAGGTCGCTCGTCTCGTCCAACTGCCACTCCACGCGTTCCCCCGGATCGATCGCGTCGTGCACCTCGTCCAGTCGAGCGCCGAACGACGCCGCGGCGAGGGTAGCCCCAAGCACGGCCGCGGCGGCGCGGGCGTCAGCGGGCGCCGCGAGCCCCAGTTGCGCGAGCCCGGTCACGCGGGCGTCGGCCGTGAAGCCGGCGAGTGCGGCGCTGGCCGCGGCATCCGCGCGGAGAAAGGCGTGCACGAATGGCGCGTCGTCGGGGGCGAACTCGGCGGCGAAGTTGCGCGCCTCCGCGCTGGCCTCGGCGGCGGCCTCGACCGTGGAGGGCAGCAGCATGGCGACCCTACTCGTCGAGCGCGAGTTCCTTCGGGAGTTCGAGTTCCTTCGCGCTCAACTCTTCGACGTTGACGTCTTTGAAGGTGAGCACGCGCACCGACTTCACGAAGCGGTCGGAGCGGTAGACGTCCCACACCCAGACATCGTTCATCGTCAATTCGAAGTAGAAGTCGTGCTCGGTGTCTTGCCGCACGAGTTCGACCTCGTTGGCGAGATAGAAGCGACGCTCTGTCTCGACGACGTAGCGGAACTGACCGACCACATCGCGGTATTCGCGGTAGAGCGCCAGTTCGACCTCACGGTCATAGTCTTCGAATTCGTCTTCGTCCATTGTCCGATAATTCTAGGCCGTTAGCTTGAGCCACGTGCGCCTGTGCAGATCGGTGACGCCCAACTCGTCGATCGCCGCGAAGTGCTCGGCGGAGCCGTATCCCTTGTTGCCGGCCCAGCCGTAGCCGGGCTGGCATCCGTCGGCATCGATCATGAGGCGGTCGCGGTGCACCTTCGACACGACGGAGTCTCCGGCGACCGAGGCGCAGTCCCGGTCGGCCTTGACCCTCGTCACGACGCGCACGGGCGACGCGAGTGCCGGATTCAGCCAGTCGTGCGACCCGTCGAGCAGCACGACGCTCTCCGAGATGCGGGCGCCGAGCTCGTGCAGGGTGAGCAGCCCGCGTTTAGCCGCGAGCCCGAGGGCGGCGACGATACCGATGGTGTCTACCTCCTCGGCGGAGGCGAGTCCTACCGCGGTGTACCGCGCCCACCCGACGGTGAGCGGCGCGAGAACCTCCCGTCGCTTCTCGCTGAGCATCTTGGAGTCGCGCAGTCCGTCGGGGTGTACCCCCACCGTGGCATCCACGAGACAGAGACCGACGGCGACGGGACCGGCGATGGCCCCGCGCCCGACCTCGTCGATGCCGATCACGAAGCGCGCCCCGTTGTCGTGCATTTCCCGTTCGACGTCGAGCGTCGGGTCAGAGACCGCCATCTACTTGGCCGCCTCGTGCACGCCGTGGAACACCAGCGGATAGTCGTCGAGCCAGCTCCAGCGGTCGAGCGGCCAGGTCACGAGCACGGCACGGCCCACGACGTTGTCGACGGGAACGAAGGCGTTGTTCGGGTTGTCGGGGTCGCCGGTGTAGCGGAACGAGGAGTCGGCGGAGAAGTAGCGGTTGTC
>JAODAY010000006.1 GCA_025463665.1 Microbacteriaceae bacterium | reverse complement strand
GGGTACGTCCCACCTGACCGTGGCGCGCAAGGAGTTTCGCGCCCAGGTGCCGGAGTGGCTGCCCGTGAGCCCTGATGTGGTGGTGCTCGGTTCGGGTGCCGCCGAGATCGCTCTCGGCGGGGCGCTCGTGGCACTCCCCCGCTACCGGGTGCAGGTGGGCTGGCTCGTCGCCGTATTCTTCGTCGCGATTTTCCCCGGCAACATCGCGCAGTACGTGAACAAGACCGACGGCTTCGGGCTCGACGCCGACACGGCTCGCTTCATCCGTCTGTTCTTCCAGCCGTTGCTCGTGCTGTGGGCCCTGTGGTCGACGGGGGCGGTGAAGCGGCGTGGACGGTCGGTCTCACGTGGGCGCCGATCGCTGCGCATCGAAGCGACGAGCGACTAGGGCACGGATGCCGCGTGGTGCAGCCGCGCTCGCCTCTACGTTGAGACAGCCGATGCAACCGCCCGCGCCTGTCCTCCACAGGCGCTCGTTCGGCACCGCTCTCGATCGAGGAGCCCCCCAGCAGCCTGCGACGGCCACCACGTACTCACCTGGAGCCACGACAGCGGCCCCACCAACACCGGCAACGGAGCACTCCTCTCCCCCGGATGCCACCGCATGAAAACGCAGCGTCTAGAGCTGTGAAGGACAGGAATCAGTGGAGGCAGTCGATGCAGAGTGCCGCCCTGCCCAGGACGCCGAATGTGGGGCGCCCTTCGGCAGGTTGCTTACGACGCCGGGTAGGGCGTGCCCTTCAGCAGACCGGCGAGGTGTGCCGCATTCGACGCGAGTGACTTAGTCGCGGATGCCACGGCTTCCGGTGTCTCGTCGAGGTCTTTGTAGTCGCGGCTGCCCATGGCCTCGTCGTTCCAATAGGTCGACGCCTGCGCCGAAATCGTGAAGCCGAGGTCACCGAGGCCCTGAAAGAGTTGTGAGGTGATGTGATGCGCGCCATCTTCGTTGCCGACTACACCGACCACGGCAACCTTGTCGTACAGGTCGGGGCGACCCGCCTCATCCATCTCGCTCAATTCAGCGTCGAGCCTCTCGAGCACGCGCTGGCCAACACTTGAGATCTGACCGACCCACGTCGGAGTCACGACGACGACGATGTCCGAGGCGAGGATGCGCTCGCGGATCGAAGGCCACTCATCCCCATCGCCCATGTCCGTCTCCACGCCCGGCTTCACGTCGAAATCGACGACACGCAGCGAGGACGTTGCCACGTTGTGCGTACGCAACTCGGCGAGAATCTGCTCTGCGAGCAGTTCGCTGCTCGATTCGGATGGGGATGGCTTCAGAGTGCAGACGAGGGCAAGGGCGATCAGTTGAGTTGTCATCCTCCGAGTCTGATCCGCCAACCTGAGAATCGCTTCATTCGGTGGGCCGCTGGCGCATGGACGGGAATGGTGTTAGTCGACTCCGCCGGCAGGAGCGGCCGGCAGCAGTCGTCTCAGCTGGCCGGAGTTGCGCCGCGCCGCTCGAGCCACTCGAGAACGCGCACCTCCATGAGTTCGGCGAACGAGGGGTTGAAGTCCTCCACGCCAGGGTCGGCGAACAAGTGCCCGCTGCCCGGGTACGTGACAAGTTCGCCGTCTTCTGCCTCGTCCACAAGAGCTTGGATGTCAGCCATTTCGATCCACGGGTCATCCACCATCGTATGCACCACTACGGGAACGGATTTGGGCCATGGGCTGCCCCAGTCCGACGGTCGGTTCCCTCCGTGCAGGAGCAGGGCGCCGAGTGCGCCCGGCCGAGTCTGGGCAAGCAATTGCGCCGGACCGGTCCCTAGCGAAAATCCACCGTAGACGAGGCTCTCCGGCAGCCCCTCCGCGGTGGCGGCGCCTCGCCGCGACATCTCAGGGAACCCGACGGAGTCCGCGTGGGCGACTCCCTCTTCGAGGTCCGTATAGACCCTCCCTCCGTACAGGTCGGGTGTGTGCACGATATGACCGGCATCCCGAAGTCGATCTGCGAAGGCCAGAAAGCCGTCCGTCTGCCCGAGTGCGGAATGAAAGAGCATCATTTCAACCATGCCGAACACCGTAGGCCCGCCAGTCGCGCCCGATCAAGCCCTTGGACGCACGCAGACCCCGCCGGCGACCCCGTCAGGCAGGCAGTGCACGAGGTACCCTCCGGCCGACGAGGTCGTGGCATCCGTCGGCTGGTAACGTGGCCCGAATCCGCGCACGACCCGAGGGGCCACTCTGTGAAGCTATTTTTCGACTGCCGAGCCGTGCGCTGGGGTACTCACGACGGGATCAGCCGATACTCGGCGAACCTGGTGACGGAACTGTCGAAGCTCACGCCGCTCACCATGATCATCAGCGATGAGCGTCAACTGACGATGCTGCCCGACCTCCCCTGGATCACGGCGCCCGCCATGACCAGCCCGCTGGATTCCGCGATGTCCCGCTACCTCAACCCGTTGAAGCCCGACCTCGTCTACTCACCGATGCAGACTATGGGCTCGCTCGGTCGGCGCTACAAGCTCGTGCTCACCGTGCACGACCTCATCTACTACAAGCACCGCACGCCGCCGAAGAACCTGCCCCAGGCGATCCGTTTGCTCTGGCGGCTTTACCACCTGATGTGGTGGCCGCAGCGGATGCTGCTCAACCGTGCAGACGCTGTCGCCGCCGTCTCGGAAACCACCATGCAGCTCGTAAGAGAGAACAACCTCACCACGAAGCCGCTGATCCTCGCACCCAACGCGAGTTCACTCGAGACCGGCGCGCCGCTGACCACCGCGCCGGAGCGCGCGAAGAACCTCGTGTACATGGGCTCGTTCATGCCGTACAAGAACGTCGAAACACTCGTGAGTGCGGCAAACGAACTGCCCGACTACACGCTCCATCTCATGAGCCCCATGCCCGCGGAGACGGAGCGACGATTCCGCGCGCTGAACACTGCGAACAACATCGTGATCCACAACGGCGCAACGGACGAGGAATACGTCGCGCTGCTGCGCGCCTCCACGGCACTCGTGAGCGCCTCGCTCGACGAGGGCTTCGGTATCCCACTCGTGGAAGCGATGGCGCTCGGAGTTCCCGTCGTCGTGAGCGACATCACGATCTTCCGCGAGATCGCCGGTGACGCCGGCATCTATTTTGACCCCACGGATGCCACGGCCGCCGCCACCGCGATCAAGACCCTCGAGGCGCCCGGCGTCTGGGCCGACCGCTCGAACCGAAGCGTCGCCCAATCCTCGCGGTGGAGCTGGGAGCGTTCCGCCGCCCAGCTGTGGGCGGGGCTGCAGGCCGTGGCGGCGCAGCGCTAGAACCGCTGGAGCTGGTCATGCCTGTTCGGCCTGAGGCAGGTTCTCGCGCGCCCACGCCGACAACTCGAGCATCGCCGGCACGAGCGCTTCGCCTGCGCCCGACAGCCGGTACTGCACCGACACGGGAGGTCCCGGCTCGACCTCGCGCACGACGACTCCCGCGTGAGCGAGCTCGACGAGTCGCTCCGAGAGCACGGAGTCGCTGATGCCGCCGACCGCGCGGCGCAGCTCGACGAACCCGGCCGGCCCTTGGCGCAGCGACCCGAGAATCACGCCGCTCCACCGCTTGCCGAGAAACTCGAATGCTCGCGCAAGCGCGGCATCGCAAGCGCGGGGTTCGTGCTCGACCATCGGATTCACGTCTCCGACTATAGTGCTAGTTTCGAAGGAGTCACTTCGAATTTACTAGCACATCTGAATGGATTTCCATGACCGACCTCGTCGCGCCCACCCCCGTTGCCCGCAGGCTCGATGACGAGACGCTCTCGCAGCTCTTCGTCGACGCTCGCACGGCGGGTTCGTTCACCAACGAGCCCGTCACCGACGACGAACTCACCGAGATCTGGAACCTCGCGCGGTGGGCGCCGACCGCGGCGAACTTCCAGCCGATGCGCATCACCTACGTGCAGACTCCGGAAGGCCGCGAACGTCTCGTCTCGCACATGGCAGAGGGAAACAAGGCCAGAACGCTCGCCGCACCCGCCGTTGCGGTACTCGCCTTTGACAGCCGTTTCCACGAGCACATCCCGACGGTCGTGCCGTTCCGCGCTGCACTCGTGCCCGTTTTCGAAGCGGACGAGGACGGTCGCACCGCTTCCGCTCGCTTCAACGCCAGCATCCAGGCCGGCTACTTCGTGCTCGCGGTTCGTGCCAGCGGCCTCGCAGCGGGTCCGATGGGCGGCTTCGACTCCGCCGCGTTCGACGCCGACTTCTACCCCGACAAACGCTTCCGCTCGTTCCTCGTCGTCAACATCGGCCACCCGGCCGAAGACGCGTACCGTGACCGCCTTCCCCGACTCGACCTCGACGAGGTCA
>JAODAY010000400.1 GCA_025463665.1 Microbacteriaceae bacterium | reverse complement strand
ATGCCACGGCCCTCCTCGAACGCGGCATGCTGTCGCCCGGCGGCGACGACGGTTTCACCAACTCGCCCAAGCGCGCCAGGCTGTGGTTGTGGTTCTCCTGGCGCCGCAACGGCTACGCGATGCTGCCGGGGGCCGTGCTCCTGCGCCAGGGGCAGGTCTGGCGCCAACTCACGATCGTGCCGCAGGCCAGAATGCAGAGCGCCTCGGTTCGCCAGGGCCCGTTGCTGCGCGCGCTGCGCCTCGCCTCGGTGCGGGTGCACACCGTGGCCGGTCCCATCATTCCGGTGCTCGGCGCGCTCGACCGCGACGACGCCGTGCGCTTCTTCCGCGACCTGGCCGATGCCGCGATCGTCTCGTCGACCGCCGACACGAGTCACCGCTGGCGTTCCGGCGAGGTGAGCACATGACCACTCGTTCCGGGCGCCTCGGCGTCGGCATCATCGGCGCGGGCCGGGTCGGCCCCGTGCTCGGCGCCGCCCTCGCCGGCGCCGGCCACGCGATCGTGGGCATCTCCGCCTCCTCGCAAGACAGCAGGGACCGCGCAGAGGCGATGCTCCCCGGCGTGCCGATCCTCGACATCCCCGTGCTCATCGAACGCAGCGAGCTCGTGATCCTGGCGGTGCCGAGCGACGAGCTCGAGCAGCTCGTCGCAGGCCTCGCGACCCTCGGGGCGTGGCAGCCGGGCCAGCTCGTGCTGCACACGGCGGCGGGCTTCGGCACGGCGGTTCTTGCCCCGGCGACCGCTGCCGGCGTGATCCCGCTCGCGGTTCATCCGGCCATGGTCTTCACGGGAACGAGCCTCGATCTCGTGCGCCTCGCCGAGAGCTACTGCGCCGTCACCTCGCCGACCCCGGTGCTGCCGATCGGTCAGGCGCTCGTGGTCGAGATGGGGGCCGAGCCGATCATCGTCGCCGAGGCCGACCGCGCCGCCTACGCGGAGGCCATCGACACCGCGACGAGCTTCTCGGCGGCGATTGTCACGCAGGCGGTCGGCATTCTCAGCGCGCTCGGGGTCGAGTCACCCGGTCGCTTTCTCGGGCCGCTCGTGCGTTCCTCGGTCGAGACGGCGCTGCAGCGGGCGACCGCGGCCGAGCCGCCATTTCTCGAATAGGGCGGGCGAGGCGAGGCCGCACCGCGGCACGGGTAGCATCGGTAGTCGATCCGCGGGCGAGTCGCGGGCACCCAGGAGCACCAGGAGCACCAGCGTGAGCGTCACCGTTGTCGAGACGATTGCCGAATTGCGGGCGCTGCTCGCGGGTCGCTCCACCGCCCTCGTGCCCACGATGGGCGCGCTGCACGAGGGCCATCTCGCGCTGGTCGCGCGCGCGCGATCCGTCGCAGACACCGTGGTGGTGTCGATCTTCGTCAACCCTCTGCAGTTCGGGCCGACCGAAGACCTCGACCGTTACCCGCGCACGCTCGAGGCCGACGTCGCGAAGCTCGACGCGGCGGGAGTCGACTTCGTCTTCGCGCCCCAGGCGAGCGAGATGTACCCGGGCGGCGCGATCGACACCACCGTCACCGCGGGACAGGTCGGAACACTCTTCGAGGGTCGCACCCGCCCCGGCCACTTCGACGGCGTGCTCACCATCGTCACCAAGCTGCTCGGTATCGCGACGCCCGAGTTCGTGCTCTTCGGCCAGAAAGACGCGCAACAGGTCTATCTCGTGCAGCGCATGGTGCGCGACCTCAACATCGACACCGAGGTCATCGTGGTCGAGACTGTGCGCGAGAACAACGGTCTCGCGCTGTCGAGCCGCAACCGCTACCTCGACGAGTGGGAGCGCCGTGCCGCCCTCTCCCTCTCCACCGCGCTCGAGGCCGCGTCATCCGCGTCGGACCGCGGAATCGACGCCGTGCTCGCCGCCGCGCAGTCCGTATTCACGGGTGAGGATCTTGTCACGCTCGACTACCTGGCGGTCGTCGACCCCGGCACCTTCCTGCCCGTTGACGACGACTACCGTGGCCCCGCCCGGGTACTCATCGCCGCTCGCGTCGGGCAGACCCGGCTCATCGACAACCAGCTCGTGCACCTCGGCGGGTGAGCCCGGCGGGTCGTGCGGCCGGGCCGGCCGGGAACGGTCGGCCCGGCCCTCCGCGTCACCCCGGCTACCATGGAGCGTTGACCATCGCAGCGCCAGGAGCACCCATGACCGAGCAGACCGCCGAACTCACGCCTGAAGAACAGAGCGAGCAGAAGCTCATCCGACTCGCCAAGCGCGACCGGCTGCTCGCCGAGGGCGAGGCGTACCCGGTCTCCGTTCCGGTCACGACAACCATCGCCGCGGTGCGCGAGAAGTACGCCGATCTCGAGACCGACTCCGTCACGGGCGAGACCGTCGGCCTCGCCGGCCGCATCGTGCACTCGCGCAACACGGGCAAGTTGTGCTTCGCCTCCCTCCAGGCCGGAGACGGCCAGCGCATCCAGGCGATGCTGAGCCTCGGCGAGGTGGGGGAGGAGTCGCTGCAGCGCTGGAAGGATCTCGTCGACCTCGGCGACCACCTCTTCGTCTCCGGCGAGGTCATCTCGAGCCGCCGCGGAGAGCTCTCCATCATGGTCGCCGACTGGCAGATCGCGGCCAAGGCCATCCTGCCGCTGCCCAACCTGCACTCCGAGCTGAGCGATGAGGCGCGCGTACGCAGCCGCTACCTCGACCTCATCGTGCGCGAGCAGGCCCGGTTCGTGGTGCGCGCCCGCGCGAAGGTCAACGCCTCGTTGCGCGACACGTTCGAGAAGCACGACTACCTCGAGGTCGAGACGCCGATGCTGCAGACCATGCACGGCGGGGCGTCCGCGCGTCCTTTCGTCACCCATTCCAACGCCTTCGACAC
>JAODAY010000136.1 GCA_025463665.1 Microbacteriaceae bacterium | reverse complement strand
GACGTTCAACACCGCGGAGGTCATCCCCGGCTTCACTCAGGCCATCGAGGGCCAGACGGTCGGCTCCCAGGTTCTCGTCGTGATACCGCCGGCCATGGCCTACGGCGACGTCGGTGAGGGCAACACGAACGAGCTCGCGGGCGAGACCCTCGTCTTCACGATCGACATTCTCGGCATCGGCTAGGCGGTCAGGGCCCCGGTACTAGATTGGGCGTTGTGCGCAAAGTCATAGTTCTGGGGTCCACCGGCTCCATCGGAGTCCAGGCCCTCGAGGTCATCGCGGAGAATCCCGAGCAGTTCGAGCTCGTCGGCCTGGCGGCCGGCACCAACCGCGAGCGGCTCGCCGAACAGGCGGCCGCGTTCGGGGTGGAACACACAGCCCTCGGCGCCGATGAGGCGAGCGAGCTCGTGCGCGGCGTGAGCGCCGACGTGGTGCTCAACGGCATCACCGGCTCCGTCGGCCTCGGCCCGACCCTGGCGACGCTCGAGACGGATGCCACGCTGGCCCTGGCCAACAAGGAGAGCCTGATCGTCGGGGGAGACCTGGTCAAGGCGCTCGCCGCCCCCGGACAGATCGTGCCCGTCGACTCGGAGCACTCCGCGATCGCGCAGGCGCTCCGCTCGGGCATGCCGGCCGAAGTGCGCCGCCTCATCGTCACTGCCTCCGGCGGGCCCTTTCGCGGCCGCAGCAGGGACTCCCTGCGCGGCGTGAGTCCGCGCGAGGCGCTCGCGCACCCCACCTGGGACATGGGCCTCGTCATCACGACAAATTCCGCCACCCTCGTGAACAAAGGCCTCGAGGTGATCGAGGCACACCTGCTGTTCGACGTGCCATACGACCGCATCGAGGTGACGGTTCATCCGCAGTCGATCGTGCACTCGATGGTGGAGTTCGTCGACGGATCGACGATCGCGCAGGCGAGCCCGCCGAACATGAAGCTCCCGATCTCGCTCGGACTCGATTGGCCGAACCGCGTCGCCGGCGTCGGCGCGCCGCTCGACTGGGCGACCTCGAGCACCTGGACCTTCGAGCCGCTCGACGCCGAGGTGTTTCCTGCCGTCGAACTGGCCAAGGCCGTCGGGCGACTGGGAGCCACCTTCCCCGCCGTGTTCAACGCCGCGAACGAGCAGGCCGTGCTCGCCTTCCACGCTGGCCGCATCGGCTTCCTCGACATCCTCGACACCGTCACCCGGGTGGTCGAGAGCCACGAGGCAGGCGACCTGTCGCTCGAGGGCGTGTACGAAGCCGAACGCTGGGCCCGGGCGAGCGCCGACCGCATCCTCGCCGCCGCCGGGTAGCCGCCTGGTCCGCGCCCGCACGCGCTCAGCCAGCGTGGGGTTGCGCGCGGCTATTCTTAGCCCGTGGATAACGTGCTGCTCTATGTGCTGGGAATACTCGTCGTCGTGGTGGGCCTCGCCGTGTCGATCGCCCTGCACGAGATCGGCCACCTCGTGCCCGCGAAGCTGTTCGGTGTCAGGGTCGGTCAGTACATGATCGGTTTCGGCCCCACGCTGTGGTCGAAGAAGCGCGGCGAGACTGAATACGGTCTCAAGGCGATTCCGATGGGCGGTTATATCTCGATGGCGGGCATGTACCCGCCGGCGAGGCAGGGCGGGGAGTCCCGCGAGTCGAGCACCGGCTTCTTCCAGACACTCGTGCAGGACGCACGGTCGGCGAGCGCGGAGACGATCACGGTCGGCCACGAGGAACGGGTGTTCTACAAGCTCCCCGTACTCAAGCGCATCATCATCATGCTCGGCGGCCCGGTCATGAACCTGCTCATCGGCATCGTGCTCTACGCCGTGCTGCTGTGCGGCTTCGGTGTGCAGCAGTACTCGACGACCGTGGGGAGCGTCTCGGAGTGCGTGCTGCCGGCGACGAGCGAGAGCCAGGAGTGCGGCGCTTCCGACCCGGCCGCTCCCGGCGCCGCGGCGGGCATCCTGCCCGGCGACCGCCTCCTCAGCCTGAACGGTGAGAAGATCACCTCGTGGACCCAGGCGACCGGCATCATCCGCGACGCCGCGGGCGAGGAGCTCGACGTGCTCGTGGTGCGCGACGGCGATGAGATGGCTCTCGTCGCCGAGCCGCTTCTGACCGAGCGTTATGTGACGGATGACGCGGGCGTGATCGTCACCGACGAGGCCGGCGACCCCGTCACCGACGAGGTGGGTTTTCTCGGCATCGGCCCGGCGACCGAAATCGTGCGGCAGCCCGTGACCGCGGTGCTGCCCGCCGTCGGCGACAACATCGTCCAGGTCGGCCACCTCATCCTCAACCTGCCGCAGCGGCTGCTCGATGTCATCGACGCCGCCTTCGGCACGGAGGAGCGCGACCCGAACGGCCCGATCAGTGTCGTCGGCGTCGGCCGGCTCGCCGGAGAGATCTCGAGCCTCGACGCCCTGCCCATTGCGGAGCGCGTCTCCGGCCTCGTCAGCCTGCTCGCCTCGCTCAACATCGCGCTCTTCGTCTTCAACCTCGTGCCGCTCATGCCCCTCGACGGCGGTCACGTCGCGGGCGCGCTGTGGGAGGGAATCCGCCGATTCTTCGCGAAGCTGTTCAACCGCCCCGATCCCGGGCCGGTCGACATCGCCAAGCTGGTGCCGCTGACCCTCGTGGTCGTCGTGCTGCTCGGGGGAATGAGCGCGCTGCTCATCTACGCCGACCTCGTCAAACCGATCAGCATCCTCTGACACGCGGGCCTCAGCACGCTCCGATGCGGGAACCGTAGAATCGTTCTCGTGCCAGCTATCAATCTGGGAATGCCTAAGGCCCCCAACGTTCTCACCCCTCGCCGCAAGACCCGCCAGATCTCGGTCGGAAAGGTCGGCGTCGGCAGCGAGTCGCAAGTGAGCGTGCAGTCGATGACGACGACTCAGACGACGAACATCAACGCGACGCTGCAGCAGATCGCCGAGCTCACCGCGACGGGCTGCGACATCGTGCGGGTCGCCGTTCCGCATCAGGACGACGCCGACGTCCTGCACATCATCGCGGCGAAGAGCCAGATCCCGGTCATCGCCGACATCCACTTCCAGCCGAAGTACGTCTACACCGCCATCGACGCCGGCGTCGGCGCGGTTCGCGTCAACCCGGGCAACATCCGCAAGTTCGATGACCAGGTCGGCAAGATCGCCGCGGCCGCGAAGGCCGCCGGCGTGTCGATCCGCATCGGTGTCAACGCCGGTTCGCTCGAGCCCAGCCTGCTGCAGAAGTACGGCAAGGCGACGCCGGAGGCGCTGGTCGAGAGTGCCGTCTGGGAGGCGAGCCTGTTCGAGGAGCA
>JAODAY010000386.1 GCA_025463665.1 Microbacteriaceae bacterium | reverse complement strand
TTGTCGACGGCGGAGTCGTCGGCGATCGGGGTCTCGGGAATCGCGCGCGCAGTGATGTCGAGTGCGTCGAGCTTGATCTCCACGCCGCCGAGCTTCACGCGCTCGTCGTGCTTGAGCTCACCCGTCGCCGTGAGGAACGTGCCCTGCGAGAGGGCCGAGATCTCGTCGGCGATCGCGTCTTCGGCCGGCGTCTTGTCGTCGTTGAAGAGGCGGGGGTGCACGAGTTGCACGGCACCCGACTCGTCGCGCAGCACCACGAACTGCACCTTCTTTTGATCACGGACCGTCTCGACCCAGCCGGATACAGAAATGGGGCCGTCGGATGCCGCGGCCAGGTTCTTGATGAGGGTGCGTTCAGTCACCCCGCGAGTTTACCCGGGCGCGCTGGAGCTTTGACGAACGCGCCAGCGTTCGCGCGACGCCAGCGCCGACCGAGCCTGCGAGGGAGGAGGGGCATGCTCGGTCGGTGACCGGGGCGACCTCCCAGCCCCCGCATCCGTAGAATTGGCGCATGCCTGCGTCTCTCATCCATCTTGTGCGTCACGGCGAAGTGTTCAACCCGGAAGGCGTGCTCTACGGCCGTATCCCCGGATACCACCTCTCCGAGCTCGGCGAGCGCATGGCCGCGGCCGCAGCCACGAGCCTCGCTGGTCACGAGATCACCGCGGTGTACGCGAGCCCCTTGGAGCGTGCGCAGGAATCGGCGCAGCCCTGGGCCGATCAGTTCAAGCTCCCCATCGTCATCGAAGACCGGCTGATCGAACCGTTCAACAAGTTCGAGGGCAAGAAGTTCGAGTTCGGCCCCCAGGTCATCACCAAGCCGCAGGCGTGGCCGTGGATCATCAACCCGCTGCGCCCCAGCTGGGGCGAACCGTTCGTGAGCGTCGCGGCACGAATGCTCGCCGCGATCGGCGACGCCTACGACGCCGCAGACGGCGGCGAGATCGTCATGGTCAGTCACCAGATGCCGATCTGGATGGTTGCGCGGTCCGTCGCGGGCAACAAACTGCCGCACGACCCCCGCAAGCGCCGCTGCAACCTCTCGAGCATCACGACCCTCGCCCTGCGCGGCGAGGGAGCGATGCGCTCGTCGAAGGGAGCACCGCTGCCCCGGTTCGTCGAGGTCAACTATCAGGATCCCGCGCGAGACTTGCTCGCTCAAGCCGTCGACTCAGGAGCAGTGTGAAGCGAGCCCTCTACGCCGCAACCGCGGTGCTTGCCGCGGTGACCCTGCTCGCCGGCTGTGCGTCCGACCCGCTCGCCGAGCAGTACAAGAGCGGCACGAACCAGAACTACATCTCGGGCAACGGCAGCGTCAGCGAGATTCCGGCGTCCGAGCGCGGCGAGGCCGTCGAGTTCGTCGGGCAGACCGACACCGGCGACGACGTCTCCTCTGCCGACTTCGCGGGCCAGGTGCTCGTCGTCAACTTCTGGTACGCCGGTTGCCCGCCGTGCCGGGTCGAGGCGCCCGATCTCGAAGAGGTCAACAACCTCTACACCGGGCAGGGGGTGAGCTTCCTCGGCGTCAACGTGCGTGACCAGGCCGCGACCTCGCTCACCTTCGCCGACGAGACCGGAATCAGCTACCCCTCCATCATCGATGCGAACGACGGAAACCTGCTTCTCGCCTTCGCGGGCACGGTGGCGCCGAACGCCGTTCCCACGACCCTCGTGCTCGACAAGCGGGGGCGCGTTGCCGCCCGGTTCCTCGGCGCGATCGAGGGCACCTCGACGCTCAAGACGATCATTCGCGACACCCTCGCCGAGGACGGCTGACGTGCCGGGAGTGGAGGAGCTCGTCGGGGACGGCCAGCTCCTGGTCGCCCTGCCCATAGCCCTACTCGCCGGCCTGCTCTCGTTCCTGTCGCCGTGCATCCTGCCGCTCGTTCCGGGATACCTCGGCTACGTCGGCGGCCTCAGCGGCGGCGGAGGCAAGCGCGACCGGTCCCGGCTGCTGCTCGGGGTCGGTCTATTCATCCTCGGCTTCACCCTCGTCTTCGTTGCCACCAACGCCGCCTTCGGCATTCTCGGCACCTGGCTGTTCATCTACAGCGACATCATCGTGCGCATCGCCGGGGTGCTCGTGATCGCCCTCGGCGCCGTGTTCATCGGCCAGTTCTCGTTCGCGCAGCGCACGGTCAAGCCCGCGTGGATGCCCGCGACGGGCGTCGCCGGTGCGCCGCTGCTCGGCGTCGTCTTCGGGCTCGGCTGGACCCCGTGCCTCAGCCCCACGCTCGCCGCCATCACGGCCATCAGCTTCGACAGCGGTTCGGCCTGGCAGGGCGTCGTTCTCGGCATCGTCTACTCGCTGGGACTCGGTGTGCCGTTCCTGCTCGTCGCCTTCGGTTTCGGCTGGGTCGCGACATCCGTCGCCTGGGTCAAACGCAACATCCGCGTCGTCAATATCGTCGGCGGCTCGCTGCTGGTCATCATCGGCGTGCTGATGGTGACAGGATTGTGGTCGCTCTGGATGAGCCAGTTGGGAGCGGTGATCAATGTCTTTGTCACGCCCCTCTGACCATATCGATTCGCCCGAGAGGCCCCGCGACCCGTCGGTCGCGCAGCCGAAACTCGGAGTCGTCGGCTACCTGCGTTTCTTTTGGCGCCAACTG
>JAODAY010000362.1 GCA_025463665.1 Microbacteriaceae bacterium | reverse complement strand
ATGATGGCCTTCCAGTTGCCGCGCTTGCTGATGATGCCACCGAAGATTGTCGAGGCAATGAGCAGGCCCGCCATCATCGGGATGGTGAGCAGTCCCGACTGGGTCGGGGTCGCGCCGCGGGCGAGCTGCATGTACTGCGAGAGGAACACGGAGGTGCCGAACATCGAAACACCGACGGAGATGCTCGCGACGACGGCGAGAGTGAAGGTGCGGTTCTTGAACATGGAGAGCGGAATGATCGGCTCGGGGACCTTGAATTCCACGAGCACTGCGGCGAGCAGCAGCACGACGGCTCCACCGACCATCACGAGGCTGGTTGCGGAAAGCCATTCGAAGTTCGAGCCCGCAAGCGAGACCCAGATGAGCAGCAACGAGACGCCGGCGGCGATGAGTACCGCGCCGAGGTAGTCGATGTGCACCTTGCGCTTGGGGTGCTTGGGAAGGTGCAGGGTGCGCTGCAGCAGAATGATCGCGACGATCGCGATGGGCAGTGCGATGAAGAAGTTCCAGCGCCAGCCGAAGCTGTCGGTGACGAGTCCGCCGAGCAGCGGTCCGCCGACCGTGCCGATGGCCATGACGCCGCCGAAGAGACCGGCATACTTGCCGCGGTCACGCGGGCTGATGATGTCGGCCATGATGATCTGGCTCAGCGCCGCGAGGCCACCGCCACCGAGACCCTGGAAGACGCGGAACACGATGAGCGTGTTGGTGTCCTGGCTGAAGCCGGCAGCCGCCGAACCGATGACAAAGATGGCGAGCGCGAGCTGAATGAGCAGCTTGCGGTTGAAGAGGTCGGCGAACTTGCCCCAGAGCGGCGTCGACACCGTCGTGGCGAGAAGCGTCGAGGTCACGACCCAGGTGTAGGCCGACTGGTCACCGTCGAGGTCCGAAATGATGATGGGCAGGGATGTCGCGACGACCGTTCCCGCGAGGATCGAGACGAACATGCCGAGCAGCAGCCCAGACAGCGATTCGAGTACCTGCTTGTGCGACATCGATCCGTCTGGAGAGACGGGTGGTTTCTTCGATGGCGACGGTGAAGACGGTGTAGCGCGCGACATTTAACTCCCGATAATGTAATTGACAGACATCAACTATATTCTCGACCGCCCTCGGCCGCAAGCCGTGGGCGCCATCACGCGCCGCGCGGCTCGCGCCGAACCGTCGCGCCGACAGCCACGGCGGTAGCGATCGCGGCCACCGCGAGCATCGCCGCCGCGCCGCTCCACTCGGTCGACGCCCCGATCACGACGGGCGTATGGGCGAACGGGGAGAGGTCTCGCGCCCAGCGTGGCACTCCGATGAGGCCGCCGAAGTTGCCGAGAAAGATGCCGGCGCCGAGGGCCGCCCAACACACCGGTGCCACGAAGGCGGGCAGCGCGACGAAGACGACCAGCGCGAAGGCGAGGTAGACGAGGGCCGCCGGCAGCTGCGCACCCGCCTCCGCGAACGCGTCGGAGATGTGGCCCGGATCGTCGCCGACGGCGAGCACCGCGATGCTCGCCGCAACCGCGGCCGACAGCAGAACGAGCAGGATCGAGACGACGCCGAGCATCAGGTAGTCGCACAACCAGCGCAGTCGTGACACCGGCGTGGAGAGCACGAGTTCGGCGGTGCCCGCGGCCTCCTCCTGGTGCATCCGGATCATCGTCTGGGTGCCGCAGGCCGCCGCCACGACGCCGACGAGGCCGAACATGGCGGCGAGGAGTATCTGGGTGATCGATCCCGTGCCGCCGGGGGCGAGCGTCGACAGCGTGTTGCGCAGGTCGGGACTGGCGGTCGTCGCCTGCACGATGACGCTCGCCAGCGACCCGCCCAGCATGCCGAGAACCGTTCCGCTGACACACCACGCCGTGATGGTCGGCCATTGCAGTCGCCACCCCAGCGCCAGCGAACCCGAGAGGCTTGCGCCTGCCTCGGCGGGCCCTGACCGACCGGCGAGAAGGCTGGCCCCGGTGTCACGGGAGCGCTGGATGGCAATCACGGCGCCGGTGCAGGCCACCGCGAGCGCGAGACTGATCAGAAGCGGCGAGGAGTCGTTCGCTCCCCAGCCCGAGACGTGCTGGGCCCAGCCGATCGGCGACAGCCAACTGAGCCACGAGCTGGACATCGAGAGGGCATCGGCCGACGGGGTGCCGAGCGCATCGCCGATCCCGCGAAGGAGGAAGGCCCCACACACGCAGGCCACCGCGAGGGCGTTCGCGCCCCGGGACGTGCGCATGACCTGGGCGGCGAGGAGGCCGACGGACAGAAACGCGACCCCTGTCGCCGCCACCGCGGCCCCGGTGACGACCGCGCCGCCGATCGGCAGGCCCGCGAAGTCGAACGTGGCGGCCACCGCCGTGCCCAGCACGATGTTTGCGATTGCGCCGTGCACAAGCGTCGCGATCGTCGGCACCGCGCGAGCGGCCGGGGTCGAGGCGATGAGTTCGGCGCGACCCGACTCCTCCTCTGCCCGACTGTGCCGCACGGCGAGAAACGTACTCATGAGCCCGGCGAGGAGCGCGAGGTAGGTGAAGATCTGGAAGAACACGAACGCTCCGAGTCCGGCACCCTGGGGGAGCCCGCGAAGGAGCAGGATCGACGGGTTGGCGACCGCGAGCGCGATGAGGCCGGCCCTGGCCGACTCCTCGCCATACGTGTCGGCAATCGCGCTCGCCGACACGAGGCCGAGCAGGGCCGTGCAGGCGATCCAGATGGCCAGTTGCACCCTGTCCCGGCGCATGCGCTGCGCGAGAACGGTACCGAACGCGCTCATTGCCGCGCTCGCCTCCCGCCGGTCTCCTCGGCCGCCCGAACAGTGACGTCGTCGCCGTAGTGTCGCAGGAACAGCTCCTCGAGCGACGGCGGTGCGATCACGAGCCCTCGCACGTCGAGGGTGCCGAATGCGGTCAACAGCACGGCGGTCTCGGCGCTGTCGATGGTGAATTTCACCCGACCGTTCTCGACCCGGGAGTCCCGACCGCCGGGGAGTGAGACGAGTTCTTCGGGGGAGACCTCGCCCACGGGGAACGAGACCTCGGTGCGGGTGAGGTGCCGCAATTCGGACAGGGTTCCGGTGTCGACCGTGCGGCCGGCGCGGATGATGCTCACCCTGTCGCACAGCTGCTCGACCTCCGAGAGGATGTGGCTCGAGAGCAGCACTGTCGCCCCCTCACCCCTGATGCGCTCCACCTCGTGGGCGAACACGGTCTCCATGAGCGGGTCGAGCCCGCTCGTCGGTTCGTCGAGAATGTACAGCTCGGCGGGGGTGGCGAGGGCGGCGATGAGCGCGACCTTCTGCCGGTTGCCCTTTGAATATGCGCGGCCCCTCTTGCGCGGGTCGAGCTCGAAGACGTCGACGAGTCGTCTCCTGCGGGCGGCGTAGGCCGCGGCATCCGTGGTGCCCCCGCGCAGTCGGCTGATCAGGTCTATCGCCTCGCCGCCGGAGAGATTGGGCCACAGGTTCACGTCACCCGGAACGTAGGCGATGCGGCGGTGCAGGGCCACGGCGTCGCGCCACGGGTCTGCGCCGAAGACGGTGGCCTCCCCGCCGCTCGCCCGCGCGAGCCCGAGCAGAATGCGGATCGTCGTCGACTTGCCCGAGCCGTTCGGGCCGAGAAAGCCGTGCACCTCGCCCGCCGAAACGGAGAGGTCGAGCCCGGTGAGGGCATTGACTCGACCGAAGCGTTTTCCGAGTGCGATTGTGCGTACGACGGTGGCGTCCATTTCGCAAATGTACGCCCGTCGTGGGCGGCTGGTAACGGGGGGCATCATGATGGACGGATGACACAGCAGGAGGCTTCGTGACGGTGCACGTGGGCACCTCGGGGTGGAGCTACGAGCACTGGGAGAACGTGCTCTACCCGCCGGGGCTGCCCGCCCGCGATCGTCTCGGCGGCTACGTGGCGGCGTTCGACACCGTCGAGCTCAACGCGAGCTTCTACCGCTGGCCCCGCGAGTCGAGCTTCGCGAGCTGGCGGCGCAGGTTGCCCGCCGGTTTCCAGCTCTCGGTGAAAGCACCTCGCGGGCTCACCCACGCCAAGAAGCTCTACTCGCCGGAGGTGTGGATCGAGCGGATGACGCGCTGCTGGCATGAGCTCGGCGACAAGCGTGCCGTGCTGCTCGTGCAGCTGCCGCCCGCATTCGGCCGCGACGACGCGCGATTGGAATACTTTCTCTCGCGCTGTCCAGACTGGATGCGGATCGCCGTCGAGTTTCGGCACGACAGCTGGGATCACGACGACGTCTATGCACTGCTCGAGCGGCACGGCGCCGCGTACTGCGTCATGAGCGGCGCGGGCCTGCCCTGCGTGCTGCGCGCGACGGCAACGTTCGTGTACCTGCGTCTGCACGGTCCCGACCACGATTATCTGTATGGCGGCTCGTACAGCGACCAGGACCTCGCTTGGTGGGCCGATCGCATTCGCGAGTGGGAACGCGAGGGGCGAGAGGTCTTCGTCTACTTCAACAACGACGGCGGCGGCAACGCGGTGCGCAACGCGTGGACGCTGCGCGCGATGCTGTGAGGTCGCGCGGGATCGGGCGCCGGCGTCTCGCGCGGCGCCCGATCCCGCGCGGGCGGCTAGTTGCGGTCCGCGCGCTTCGCGGTGAATCGACGGCCGAGCGCGAGTGCGGCTCCGGTGAGGAGAAGCAGGGCACCGATCGGCACGATCGTGCCGGCGTCGAAACCGGTCGAGGCGAGTACCGGCTCAGTGGGCTGTTCGGTCACGACGGCGGGAGTCGACGGCGTGGTCGGCCGTGTGACGGTCGCCGAGACCTCGGGGGTGTGGGCGCTCGCCGGCGCGGGTGTCACGGCTGCGGAAGCACCGAAGGTGAGCACTCCGGCTGCGAGCGCGACGGTGAGTAGTTTCTTGATGTTCAATTCGTGGCTCTTTGAAGCGTCGCCACTGAAGGCGAGAGCGTCTCGTGCGCGACTCGGGGAGTCGCGCAAGGCGGCGCGCGGTCGGATACCGGGCCGGTCATTCTGTAGGCGCTGATCGGGTGGCGCGCGAGGCGGGGTGGGCCTCGGCTGACGATCGAGCGGTGTCCGAGGCGGAATCGGGTGACATCGCCGGGACGGTGAACAACCTATCAGTAATTGACTACTTCTCGCTATCTTTCTTGTGGAGATCGTGACGGGAGCGATCGGTGATCACGGGGTATGCGCCGGTGTGGCCCTCCCGCTCCTGGGCGACCGCCAGGATGCGGTCACGCGAGAGGTACCAGCCGACGATGAGGAGCGGGATGATCACGATGACGGAGCTGACCGTGATGGTTCCGACCGGCCAGTCGATGGCCATGAGTACGACGACGGTGACGAGGAAGAGCAGTGTCAGGTATGCCGTGAAGGGCGCGCCGAACAGACGGAACGACGGCCGCACGGCCTTTCCCTGCCTGGACCAGCGCTGGAGCTGAATCTGGCAGAGGATGATCATTCCCCACCCGGTGACGATGCCGAGCGCGTAGATGTTGAGCACGATCTCGAATGCATGCTCCGGAACGATTGCGTTGAGACCGACGCCGAGCAGTGTGAGGGCGCCGGTGAGCAGGATGCCGCCATAGGGCACCCCTCGCGTGTTCATCACCCCGACAAATCGCGGGGCGGAGCCGTTGACCGACATCGACCGCAGGATGCGACCGGTCGAGTACAGTCCGGCGTTGAGGCTCGACAGGGCCGCGGTGAGCACAACGAAGTTCATGATGTTGCCGGCGATCGCCCCGGTGGTCGGGTCGCCGATGCTCGAGAAGAAGGTGACGAAGGGGCTCTCGTTGGCCTTGTACGCCGTGTACGGCAGGAGCAGGGAGAGCAACAGCACGCTGCCGACGTAGAAGACCGCGATGCGCAACACCACGGTGTTGACCGCGCGGGGCATGATCCGTCGCGGGTCGGCGGTCTCGCCCGCCGCGGTGCCGACGAGCTCGATTCCCGCGTAGGCGAAGACGACACCCTGCACGACCAGAACGGCGGGAAGCAGGCCGCTGGGCAGCCATCCGCCGTTGTCGGAGAGAATCGAGATGCCCGTCGCCCCCTCGTCGGTCGGGAACTGGAAGGCGAGGAACGCCGCTCCGATGAGGAGGAAAGCGACGAGCGCCACGACCTTGATGATCGCGAACCAGAACTCCATCTCGCCGAAAACCTTCACCGACACCAGGTTGAGCGACAGGACGACCGCGAGGGCGATGAACGCGAGCAGCCACTGCGGCACGTCGGTGAATGCTGACCAGAACTTCACATAGAGGGCGACGGCCGTGACGTCGACGATGGCGGTCATGGCCCAGTTCAGGAAGTACATCCAGCCCGCCACGAAGGCCGCCTTCTCACCGAGGAACTCCCGGGCGTAGGAGACGAACGACCCGGAGGACGGGCGGTGCAGCACGAGTTCGCCGAGCGCTCGCAGGATGAGGAAGGCGAAGAAGCCGCAGATCGCGGACTCGAAGACGAGGGAGGGACCGGCGGAGGCGAGGCGGCCGCCCGCGCCGAGGAAGAGACCGGTGCCGATGGCGCCACCGATGGCGATCATCTGCATCTGTCTTGGCTTGAGGGTCTTGTGGTAGCCCTCCTGCTCGTGGGAGAAGTCCTGCGCCGCCATCATGGCGTCGCCGGTGATCTCCCTCTCGTTCTCGAGCTCCTGCCCCGGGT
>JAODAY010000334.1 GCA_025463665.1 Microbacteriaceae bacterium | reverse complement strand
CTGGTCCAGCGACGACAGCAGGTACTTGCGTGATCCCCACTCGCCGTAGGGGCCCGACCACATCTCGTAACCCGCCTTGCTCGAGACGATCAGTTCATCGCGGTAGGGAAGGAAGTCCTCCGCGAGGATGCGCCCGAAGTTCGACTCCGCCGATCCCGCGGGAGGACCGTAGTTGTTGGCCAGGTCGAAGTGGGTGATGCCGAGATCGAACGCGCGGCGCAGGATCGCGCGCTGGTTCTCGAGCGGTTTGTCGTTGCCGAAGTTGTTCCAGAGTCCCAGCGAGACTGCGGGTATTTTCAGGCCACTGCGGCCCACTCTCGAGTAATCGGTCGATTGGTAGCGGTCAGCGGCTGCGGAGTAAGGCATGGCTCCCAGCCTATGGTCAGTCGAGGGAATGTCGAGAGAGCGCCCTCGGTTGTGCTGAGGGATGCGCGAGCATCGACCGCCCGCACGGGGCGGCCAACCCACGAAGATAGGGTTTCGTTATGCACACATTTGTTCTCGCGGGCGGTTGCTTCTGGTGTCTCGACGCCGTCTACCGCACACTCAAGGGCGTTTCATCCGTCGTCTCTGGCTACACCGGCGGTTCGACGGTATTCCCCTCGTACGAAGCAGTCTGCGACGGCCGCACAGGTCACGCCGAAGCAGTGGCGGTCAGTTTCGATCCCGAGGTGATTCCGGACGACGTGATACTCGACGTGTTCTTCAGCCTGCACGACCCGCGCCAGCTCAACCGTCAGGGCGCCGACGTCGGAACGCAGTACCGCTCCGCGATGTTCTACACCGACGAGGAGCAGAAGGCGGTCTTCGAGGCCGCCCGCGACAGGGCAGCCGAATACTGGGATGGCGGAATCGTCACCGAGATCTCGTCGCTCGGTGAGTACTACGCCGCTGAGGACTACCACCAGGACTTCTTCGCGAAGAACCCGGGGCAGGGGTACTGCATGGCGGTGGCCCTGCCGAAGGTCAACAAGATCCGCAAGTCGTACGCGCCGTACATTCTGGCCTCGTAGTAGGAGGACACTCCGTCAGACCGTCGACAGTTCGGCGCCGTGGACGTACCCTCGAAGAGCACCGGAAAGGAGCTCAACGATGAGCGACACAACACTGACCGCTCGAACCTGGTTGGCCCAGGGGCCAGCGGGAACGATCGGATGGATCACGAAGATGCCCGACGGCTACACCTTCACGCTCCGGAACGATTCGCAGCCTCGTTCGGTCTACCCGAGTCTCGAGGTAGCCAAGGCGGCACTGCAGGCGAGTCTCGTGCCCGGGTCCGACCGGCCCGAGTTCGTCGAACACTAGGCCGTCGAACACTAGGCCGCCTGGCGGCCCACTCCTCCACAGCTGCGAATGGGGCCGGCGTACTCCCCGAGGGAACGCGCCGGCCCTTCTGCTGCCCTCGCGCGATGACACTGGTCCGAACGGATCCCGCGGCGGCTTTCCCGGCACGAGTGTCGCCGCGGGGTTCGTCCACTCACGGACGGAGAAAAGCCATGTCAGACACCATCACCCTCACCGGCGTCGTCGGAACGATTCCGCGCAACCTCGTCACCAGCGACAATCTCGCCGTCACGTCGTTCCGGCTCGCGTCAGGGCAGCGACGTTTTGATCGATCCCAACAGAAATGGGTGGACGGTGAGACCAACTGGTATACCGTCACGGCTTTTCGCCAGCTCGCAGTCAACGCCTCCAAGTCGATAGTCAAGGGAGAACACGTCGTCGTGACCGGGCGCCTGCGCGTTCGCGACTGGACCGCCGGAGATCGAGCGGGCACCACGGTCGACATCGAAGCCGAGGCGCTCGGCCATGACCTCACGTGGGGCACGAGTTCCTTCACGCGGGTCATGACAGCTGCGCCGGCGTCCGCACAGGGTGAGGCGAGTGACTCACAGCGTAGCGCCGAGGGCGCGTCCGCGCACTCGGACGCCTGGGGCACCCCGGGCGTCGGGTTCGACGGCGGGTTCGGCGCCGCCGAGACGGCGGAGGATTCCGACACCCGGGGGATCGGTGCCGGGGTCGACCCCGAGCAAGCTGGGGTCGCGCTAGAGGAAGAGGACGCCTACGACAACGCCCGAGAGGCGACGCCGTTCTGACCGCCGTGCGGTGCGCGTCCGGCCCGTGGTCGGCGGGCGAGGGCGCACGTCGCTTCGCCGTAGAATCGCAACAGCGTCCACCGCGGCGCCGGTCGCCGCGTCGAGGGGAATCCGTGCTGTCGAAGCTTGCAGCGTCATCGAAGCCCGGCCGCGCGCGCAGACGACGGGTCGGGGTCGCGCTAGCTGCCGCCTCCCTCGTCGCATGCGCCCTGGCGGCATGCGTGCAGAGTCCTGCGACACCCGCTCCCGCCGCGACGCCCCGTGCCGACGCGACGTCCTCGCCGGTGGAACCGGCCGCCGTCCCCACGCTCGTGCCCGACGGTGATGCGGCTGCCAACCTCGGCTACTTCGACGCAACAAACCGTGCTCTGCTTGCCGAGGTGGCCGCGCCGAACGGCCGGCAGATCATCGACACCCTGGAGGCGGCGGGCTTCGCCAAGGCCGACATGGAGGTGACACCCGATACGACCGCCGGGAACAAGGCGGTGGGCAACATCCAGTTCTCGGTTCGCGTGAACGACACCTGCCTCGTCGGCCAGATCGGCACAGCCGGCTACAACTCCCTCGCCGCCCCCATGCTCGGAACCGGCAAGTGCCTCGTCGGCACCACCCGCAGCATCGATTGGTGAGCCGATGGTCATCTCGGGCTTACGTAGGATGGGTGCATGGCCGAATTTATTTACACAATGGTGCGCGCCCGCAAAGCGGTCGGCGACAAGCTCATTCTCGACGACGTCACCATGTCGTTTTTCCCCGGAGCCAAGATCGGAATCGTCGGTCCGAACGGTGCTGGTAAGTCGACGATCCTCAAGATCATGGCTGGACTCGACACCCCGAGCAACGGTGAGGCGCGACTGAGCCCCGGCTACTCCGTCGGAATCCTGATGCAGGAGCCCGAGCTCGACGAGACGAAGACCGTGCTCGAGAACGTGCAGGAAGGTGTCGGCGAGATCAAGGCCAAGGTCGACCGGCATTCCGCGATCGGTCTCGCGATGGCGGA
>JAODAY010000330.1 GCA_025463665.1 Microbacteriaceae bacterium | reverse complement strand
TGCAGCGAGAAGATCTCGTGCGCGCGCTCGCGGTCGGCCTCGTCGAGGTCGGCCCAGGTCTCGATGTGGATTCCGGCTTCGTCGAGGGCGGGTTTGACCTGGTCACGGAACACGGTGGCGTGGCGGTGCTGCAGCTCGTGCGCCTTCGCGCTCACGGCGGCGAGCACGTCTTCTGGCGCCCGGCCGACGTTGGTGGGAACGGCGAGGCCGGTCGCGATGCGGCGTTTGAGCCCGGCGACGCGCACCATGAAAAACTCATCGAGGTTGCTCGCGAAGATGGCGAGGAAGTTGGCCCGTTCGAGCAGCGGAAGGCTCTCGTCTTCGGCGAGCTCGAGCACCCGCTGGTTGAACGCGAGCCAGCTCACCTCGCGGTCGAGGTAGCGATCCCATGGCAGGGTTCCGTCGTCGACGCTCGACGACTCATCGATGTCGTATTCGTCGAGGCCGTCCGTGGGCACGAACTCGACGAGGGTGTTTTCGCTTTCCATCCCGTCATCATCCCACTCTCTTGTGAACGACGGATCAACCAATTCGGCTTCGGCGGGAGAGCGTGGTGCCCGGCCCTGCGCCCAGTATCGGGCGGAGCGGGCGCGGCGCGCGCTCACGCTGTCGCCGGGGCCTGGGCAAGCCGTCCCGCGGCCGCGCGGCTCGCGTACTGGATGTCGATCGAGTGGTCGGTGAAGCCGAACGACCGGTAGAGCCGCACGGCCGCCGTGTTGTCTGCCTCGACGTAGAGGCTCGCAGTGTGGATGCCGCGAGCCGCGAGCCGCGCGAGCCCCGCCGCGACGAGCCTGCGGCCGATTCCCTGGCCCTGCCGGTCGGGCGAGACCCCGACGACGTAGAACTCGCCGATGCCGCCCTCCACCTTGAGCCAGCAGAAACCGGTCAGTTCGTCGCCGTCGCGCTCGAGCAGAAAGTCCTGTGGGTCGAACCACGGTTCGGCCATGAGGGCGTCGAGGTCGTCGCGCGTCACGCGGCCCTGCTCGGGGTGCGACGCGAAGGCGCGCGCGTTGAGGCCGAGCCAGGCGTCTTCGTCGCGGCCCAGGCGCAGGGTCTCGATGCGCGGGCCGTTCGCACCGGCCGGTGCGCCTGGTGTGATGGCGCCCTCCGGGTGGGCCGCGCCCTCCGGGTGGGCCGCGCCCTTCGGCTCGGACTGGATGGCGGCGCGCAACTGCAGCAGCTCGCGCGCTGCGGTGAGGCCGTGACGTTCCGCGAGACGCCTCGCGGCGGGATGGTCTCCGTGCGCCCAGACGAGCAGCCCGCCGGGGGAGCGCTCGAGCAGCGCCGCGAGCATCTCGGTGCCGCGGCCTCGGCAACGGGCATCCGGAGCGACGACGAACTCGGCTTCGCGCCCGTCTCCCGCGTCGGTCGTGATGAGGGCCGCCGCGGCGTCGCCGATGGCAAGGACACTGCGCCGGCCCGCGCGCAGGTCGACGAGGCTGCCGTCGGAGAACGGCGGCTGGGCATCGGTCGAGGTCGCGCCCTCGATCAGGGCGTCGAGCCAGTCGGGGCGCTCGGCGAGTTGCCGCACCGCTGTCGCCGTGGGGTCAGCCGGCGACGGGAGCGGGGAATCGTTCATTGTCGTCGTCGTAGACGTTGAAACGGTAGCCGACGTTGCGCACGGTGCCGATGAGGGACTCGAGGTCGCCGAGTTTCGCGCGCAGCCGCCTGACGTGCACGTCGACGGTGCGGGTGCCGCCGAAGTAGTCGTAGCCCCACACCTCGCTGAGCAACTGCTCGCGCGTGAAAACCCGGGAGGGGTGGGCGGCGAGGAAGCGCAGCAGTTCGAACTCCTTGAAGGTGAGGTCGAGCGGGCGGCCGTGCACCTTCGCCGAGTAGCTGGCCTCGTCGATCACCACACCGGAGGCCTGGATCTTGTTGTTGCCCGACTTGTCTTGCGCCTGGCGACCGATCGCGAGTCGGATGCGGGCGTCAGCCTCAGCCGGTCCGGCGCCCTCGAGAATGACATCGTCGACGCCCCATTCGGCGCTCACGGCAGTGAGGCCGCCCTCAGTGAGCACGAGGATGAGCGGAACAGTCACGCCCGTCGTGTGCAGGATCTTGCAGAGCGACTTGGAACTGGCCAGATCCTGGCGGGCATCGATGAAGATGACGTCGCTGGTGGGCGCGTTGATGAGCGATGCCGGCTCGGCCGGGATTTGCCTGGTTTTATGACTCAGAAGTCCCAATGCAGGGAGTACGTCATCGTCGCCCGCAGAGGTCAGGATAAGCAGCTGCGCCACGCGTCCTCCAAAGTGCCTGCCGTCAGTCTACAAGCGCCTTAAGATTGCTTTGTGACCTGGCAGCTGACAAGCATTCTTCCCGTGTGGGCCATCGCGATCATCGGCGCGGTTCTCATCGGGGTGATTTCCGCGCCCGCGGACTACCTGACCTGGGTGCCGATCGTCTTCGCAGCGACAATCATCAGCGCCTTCGTCATCCAGCTGGCCATCCGTCGCAAAGATGGTTTCGTGGTCAGAGTCATGGCGAGCACCGGCGGGTCGCTCGTCATCCTCGCTCTCGCGACGGCGGTCCTCGTCGCCGTCTGACCCGCCGCCTGGCCCGTCTCCTTCGGCCCGGCGCTCGTCCCCGTCAGGCGCGTCGCGAGTCGCCCATGCGAGCCGATCGTTTCGCCGATAGGCTGGGCTCATGGTCATCGCGTTGGAACTCTTCTTCACCGGGCTGCTTATTCTGGCAAGTCTTGCAATCGGTTTCACCTCGATAGTGGTGCTCTACAACCTGTACCGCGGCCAGCGCTGACAAGTGGGGCACGCGTGATTGAGCTCAACTCCGAACTGCCCTCCGAGCTCGTTCCGCTCTCCTGGCTCATCGGGCTCTGGGAGGGAACAGGCATCGTGCACTACGTCGTCGGCGACGAGGTGCGCGAGCACGAGTTCGGCCAGCGCCTGAGCTTCACCCATGACGGGTTGCCCTACCTCAACTACTCCTCGTACACCTGGTCGCTCGGAGCCACGGGTTCGAACGACCAGCCGATGCCGCATGTCGTCGAGACCGGCTACTGGCGACTCAGCCGCCCGTCCCACACCGGCGACGCCGGCCCCGGCATGCTTCCGGGCATCGGTGACAGGCCGTACTCGAGTGCCCAGGCGGTCGAGGAACTGCGCAACTCCGACGGCGGCTTCGACATCGAGGTCTCGCTCGTGCACCCGCTCGGAGTGAGCGAGTTGTACGTCGGCCAGATCAAGGGCCCGCGCATCGACCTCGCGACCGACGCGGTGATGCGTACCGCGAGTGCCAAGGAGTACACCGCAGCGACGCGACTGTACGGCCTCGTCGACAGCAAGCTGCTCTGGGCGTGGGACATCGCCGCCCTCGGCCAGGACCTGCGCACCCACTCGTCGGGGAGCCTCACCCGTGTCGAGTGAATTCGAGGCACTGCCCGGCGCCGTGGGCAGTCCGCCGCAGCACTACGGCAACCCGCTCGGCGAGCAGTAGCTCCTCGCGGCGGGGCAGGCGATCGTCGACCTGTCGGACCGCGGCGTCGTGACGGTCACCGGACCCGACCGGCTGGGCTGGCTCGACTCGCTCACCTCGCAGGCGATCAAGGGCCTGCGGCCGGGCGACTCGAGCGAGACGCTGCAGCTCGACGTCAACGGCCGACTCGAATACGCGATGCGCGTCGTCGACGACGGTGTCACCACCTGGCTCCTCGTCGACGACGGCGAAGCAGAGGGCCTGATCGCCTGGCTGAACCGCATGCGCTTCATGATGCGCGTCGAGGTCGACGACCGTTCGGCCGACTTCGTCACGGTCGGAACGCTCGGCGAACCGGTGCTCGACGTCGCGGCACCGAACGGGGTCCCGCTCGTCTGGCGCGACTCCTGGGCCACGGTCGCACCGGGCGGCCACCAGTACGCGGCCGTAGCCGAGCATCCGGGCGCGCAGTTCACCTACAGTGAGCGGCTTCTCGATGCCGCGGCACTCGCCGCGGCATCCGCCCTGCCCGTCGCCGGCACCCTCGCGCTCGAGGCGCTGCGCATCGCGGCGTGGCGCCCGCGGCTCGCGACGGAGGGCGACGAGAAGACCATTCCGCACGAGCTGGACTGGCTGCGCTCGGCCCTGCACCTCAGCAAGGGCTGCTACCGCGGCCAGGAGACGGTCGCGAAGGTGCACAACCTCGGGCACCCGCCGCGCCGGCTCGTGATGCTGCACCTCGACGGGTCAGACGGGGTGCTGCCCGCGGCGGGCGACCCGATCGCGCTTCTCGACTCCGCTGCCCCGGATGCCACGATCGGCACGGTCACGTCGGCCGCCCGGCATTACGAGCTGGGGCCGATCGCGCTCGCGGTGATCAAGCGCAGCGTCGACCACGATGCCCCCCTCGTCGTCACGAGTGACGGCATCCGCATCTCCGCCGCGCAGGAGATCATCGTTCCGCGCACGGCGGGCGCCGCCGTCGACGTGCCGCGGCTGCCGCGCCTCGGCGCCGTTCGCCGCTGACCCGCGGTGACCGAAGCCACACCGGCCGACAGGCTGCGCCGGTTCGAGCGGAGCATGCGCAGACGGCTCGACCTCAAGATCGCCGTCTCGCGCGTGTGGACGTCGCTGCCCGCCGCGCTGCAGATCGTCGTCGGCGTCATCGCGAGTTATTCCTTCGCGCACTACGTGCTCGGGCACGCCAGACCGCTGCTCGCGATCACCGTGGTGATCGCGTCGCTCGGCTTCGCGCGCGACGCCCGGCCGCGCCGCGTCTTCGACACCGTGGTCGGAATCCTCATCGGCATCCTGTTCAGCGAGGTGCTGTTCACCCTGCTCGGCGGGGGAGTGTGGCAGCTCGCCGTCATCCTGATGCTCACCTTCATCATGGCGCGGCTGCTGTCGCCGAGCGCCGCCTTCGCGACGGCCGCCGGGCTGCAGTCGATGCTCGTCGTGTTGCTGCCCGCGCCCGACGGGGTGCTGACGCGCAGCGTCGACGGTCTGGTCGGGGGCGCCGTCGCGCTGCTCGTCACGGCGCTCGTGCCGCGCGACCCGCGCGGCATCGCCATGCGCGACGCGGGGCGGCTGTCATCGATCCTCGCCGAGTCGTTCGCGGCGCTGCTGGACGGCTTGCGCGACGGCGACGAGTCCGCCGCCCAGCTCGCGGTCGAACGCGCGCGCCGCACCCAGCCGGTCATCGAGGAGTGGACGTCGTCGCTCGACAGCGCCCTCTCGATCTCTCGCATCTCCCCGTTCCTGCGCGGACACCTGCCCGCGCTCCGTCACCAGTCGCGAGTGCTCACGGGGCTCGACCTCGCCGCCAGACACCTCCGGGTGATCGACAGGAGGGTGTCGTTCCTGCTGCGGGACGGCGTTCCGCGGCCGGAACTCGCGCAGCTGCTCGGGGGCATCGCCGCGGCCGTCGCCCTGCTCGGGCAGAGCGTCGACTCCCCAGCCCGGGCCGAGCAGGCCGCCGTCGCCCTTGAGCGACTCGCCCCGAGGCTCGACCCGGCCGTGATCGTGCCGAACGCTCCCGTGACCGAGACGATCATCGTGCTGCTCACCCGGCCGCTTGTAGTCGACCTGCTCGTCGCGAGCGGTCGCAGCCCTGAGGTCGCCCGCTCGCTGTTGCCCGAGGTGTAGGCAGGCACGCGTGGCGTCGTGCCCGCCGCCGTGATCGCTCAGCGGCCCCAGTCGAAGCCGAGCGGCTCGACGGCGTGCCAGGCCACGGTGACTTCGCCGAGCCGCCATCGGGATCTCGTGCCGAGCACCGGCCAGCCGTCGGTCACAAGCCCCTGCACCGTCGCAATCCACCGTTGGCTCGGGGCGTAGATCGCGAGGGCAGCGTTGTGCTGCCAGTGCTTGTCGAGAGCGAGGAGCAGGGCATGCACCTTCTCGCCCGGCACGTTGCGGTGGATGAGCACCTTGGGCAGCCGCTCCGCGACGATCGAGGGACGGTCGAGCTCGTCGAGGCGGAGGCTCACGGTGAGGCTCTGGGGGCCGGCGGCCGTGACATCCGCCCAGCAGGCGACCCGGCCGAGCTCATTGCAGGTGCCTTCGATCAGAACGCCGCCGGGTTGCAGTCTGTCAACGAGACGGTGCCAGTTCTCGAGCACCTGCGACTCGTCGTACTGGCGCAACACATTGAGTGCGCGGATCACCGTCGCGCGCCGACCAGCGGGGAGTGGCACTTCGAAGCCGCCGAGCCGAAAACTCAGACCCTGCTTCGCCGAAAGAGATGCGCGCCGCACCCGCGCAGGATCGATCTCGATGCCGATCACCTCGGTGCCCGGGCGCACGAGGCCGAGACGGTGGTGCAGTTCGAGGCTCGTGGTGGCGGATGCACCGTATCCGAGGTCGACGACGAGCGGATCGTGAGCGTGGCGCAGCGCGGGCAACGCGGAGATCCAGCGGTCGACGCGGCGCAGCCTGTTCGT
>JAODAY010000283.1 GCA_025463665.1 Microbacteriaceae bacterium | reverse complement strand
GGCTCGTGGGTCGACTGGCTCGGCATGGAAGTCGTCCCAGGCTCCCGCCTTGCCCGCACCGGCGGCGATCGCCATGCGAATCCCTTCGCCGCGGTTGAAGAAGGCGCCGGGCGCGATGGGAACCAGGGGGCGATCACGCGCGCCGAGGTTCTCGTCGAGGTAGGCAGGGTCGCCTTCGAACCCGCCCGCGGCGATGATCACTGCATCGGCCTCGAGGGTGCGGACCACGCCCGCGTGTTCGACCACGACGCCAGTGACGGCGCCGTTCTCGCCTTGCTGCAGTGCGGTCGCGGTGGTTTCGAAGTGAAACTGCACTCCGAGCTTCTCGGCGACGGGAGTGAGCACTTCGAGCAGTGACGCGCCACCGCCGACCGGCTGAAGTCGCTTGCGACTTGAGTTGATGAAGTAGGTCGGAAGACGATCAAACGTCGCGCCGTGGCTTTGGACCCACCCCATGGTCTCGGGTATCCGCTCCACGATCCGTTCCGCGTACCACCGCGGGGAGAGGCCGTCCGAGAAGGACACGATGTCCTCGACGAACCCCTCCGCGGCGACGTCGACCTCGTCGAGTCGCAGGTAGGCGGCGGTCCATCGAGTGAGACCGCCCGCCTCCTCCGGTCTTGCGCGCTCGATGATGTGGATTTCGGTGCCCTCGGCGGCGCTCTCCGCTGCGCTCACAGCAGCTGACAGGCCGGCGATGCCGGATCCGATGATGACGATCCGCGGTGCGGATGCCGCGTCGTTGCGGTTCATTGCGTTCCTCTCGAGTGCTCAGGCTTATGCGCGGGGGTTGAATGGGTCTTTGACGCCCTGACCCATATCGACCCAGACGCTCTTCTCCTCGGTGTACTCACGGAGCGCGTCGGCGCCGTTCTCACGACCCACGCCGCTCTGCTTGTAGCCGCCGAAGGAGGTGGCGTAGCCGGTCTTGCGGTAGTTGTTGATCCACACGGTGCCGGCGCGCAGCTTGGAGGCGACGCGGTGAGAACGCTGGGGGTTGCCGGTCCAGACGCCCGCCGCAAGTCCGAACTGTGAATCGTTGGCGATGCGGATCGCGTCCGCCTCGTCGGTGAACTTGATCACCGAGGCGATGGGTCCGAAGACCTCCTCCTGTGCGATCTGCATCGAATTGTCGACGTCTGCGAAGACGGTGGGGCGCACGAACAACCCGCGCTCCATGCCTTCGACCGTTTCTGACCGACCACCCGCAACGAGTCGCGCGCCCTCGTTCTTGGCGATCTCGATGTACTCCAGCACCTTCTCGTACTGTTGCGGGCTGGCGATCGTGCCCATCTCGGTTGTCTCCTTCTGGGGGTCGCCCACCTTGATCGCATCGGCGCGTCGGCCGAGTTCCTCGACGACGCGGTCGTAGATCGACTCCTGCACCAGGATGCGTGACCCGGCCATGCAGGTCTGGCCGCTCGCGCCGAAGATCCCCGCAACGAGACCGTTCATGGCCACTTCGAGGTCTGCGTCCTCGAAGACGATGTTCGGTGACTTGCCGCCGAGTTCGAGCGAGACGCTCTTGAGCGACTTGCCGGCGGCAGACATGATCGCCTGACCCGTCGACGTGGAGCCGGTGAATGCGATCTTCGCGACATCGGGGTGCGTGGTGAGGGCCGTGCCGGAAGGATTGCCGTACCCGGTGATCACATTGAAGACACCTTCGGGCAGGCCGGTCTCGGCAGCGATCTCGGCGAAGCGGAGTGTCGAGATGGGGGTGACCTCTGACGGCTTGGCGATGACGGTGTTGCCGGCGGCCAATGCGGGCCCGAGCTTCCAGACGAGCAGCAGGAGGGGGGAGTTCCACGGCGTGATCGCGGCCACCACGCCGAGCGGCTCGCGGACCGTGTAGTTCAGCATCGCCTTGAGGTGTACGGCGTTCGTGGTTCCGGTTGGAGCCTGCGCGAGGCCGGCGTAGTAGTTGAAGTATTCGGGGAAGAGTTTGGCCTGACCGACCATCTCCCGAATCAGCTTGCCGTTCTCGTCCACCTGGAGCTGCGCGAGCTCTTCAGCGTGCTCGCCGATGGCTCGGCCGAAGTCGATGAGGAACGCAGCGCGATCCGCTGCCCGCCACTCCGACCACTCGCCCTCGAACGCGGCGCGGGAGCTGGCGACGACGCGGTCGACGTCTGCAAGGGATGCGTTCGGCACTTCCGCGAAGGCGGTTTGCGTCGCTGGGTTCGTAACCGGCAAGTACTCTCCACTGAGCGGCGCGGTGAACTTGTTGTCGATGAACAATTCGTAGCGCTGCAATGCGCTCGATGTTCCTGGCTTGGTTTCTGCCTGAAGTGTCACGTTCGTTGCCTTCCCGCGGCGACTCACCGCCGCAAACCATACCGGTGGGACCACCGGTGCTTCAGCGAGATTATCCAATTGTTCTACAATCCGCAATGGGGCGATGTGAAACCCGGGGTACCATGTGAGAAAAGGGGAGCGCCCATGCAAATCACTCACCAGCCGGCCCCCGTCCGCATGCAGGCGGTCGAGGCAATCCGAGCGGAGATAATCTCCGGACGGCTTCCAGCGGGAGCGCGACTCATCGAGCGAGAGCTGACCGAAGCGCTCGGCGTCTCCCGGAACACACTGCGCGAGGCCTATCGGCAGCTCGAGGCCGAGGGATTCCTCGAAATCAGACCGCATCGCGGTCCGACCGTCGCCATGCTCGCCCCTCAGGCGGTTGCCGACCTGTATGAGGTGCGCGAGGCAATCGAGTGCATGGCGGTAAATCTATTCACCCTCCGCGCCACTGAGGAAGACCTCATCGCGCTCGAACGAGCGTTTGAGGCATTCGCCGCGGCGGTCGATCACGGAGACACCGTGTCGATCATCACCACGAAAGACGCGTTCTACGACCTGCTCTATGCGGGGACGGGCAATCGAGAGCTGCACGCCCAGGCGCGCACGATGTATGGGCGACTTGCGGGTCTCCGCCTCAAGTCGCTGAGTCAGCCAGGTCGACCGGGGGAGAGCCTTTTTGAAATACGGCAGGTGCTGCATACCATGCACGCCAGGGACGCGGAGCGCGCCGCGGAATTGTGGCGGGAGCACATTCGGCACGCGGCGAGTGCGGCACTGAAGACCATGCATCCCTCACGGTCGTCTCACGCCACCGGGTGACGACGACTTCGCCGCCGCTCGGCTGCGCAAGAGCGAGTTCATCACTGCCGCGGCGGCTGACATTCGCGCGTGGCGACGCCGGGCGAAAAGGAACCGTCTTACGGGTGCGTCTGACACCTCGACAACCGCGACGCCCGGCCGGAGCAGCGCCGTCGCGGACTGGGGAACAACCGCGATCCCGACGCCAGCCTCCACCATGGCCTGCATTTCCTCGTAGCTGTGGCCCTCAAAGACTGGTCGCACCTCGCGACCTTCCGAACCGAGAGCACGGCGCAGAAGGTCGCGGTCCGCGACGGTGCTGCGCGTGATCCAGTCCTCGTCCGACAGGCCCTCCACCGTCGACACGCCTGCTCCGGCGAGCCAATGATCCGACGGGACCAGAAGGACGCACGGGTCATCGGCCAGGAAGACGACCTCTTCGTCGGCGGTGGCGGTTACCGGGCTAAATGAGTAGTCCCACAGGAAGGCAATCTCGACTTCACCCGACTCCAGTCGCATCCGCTGGTCGTCTCGAGTGCCGCTGACGAGGCTCACTCCGACATTCGGCGCCCGCGTGCGGAACTCCGTGAGCACCTCGGGGAGAAGCGACTGAGTCAGCGAGGGAAAGGTGCCGAGGCGAAGCAGCCCGGCATTGAGCGAATCGAGTTCGCCGAGTTCGCGTTGGGCAGCCTCCTGCATGCGCTCCATCCGCTCGGCATGCCGCACGACTATGCGCCCCGCGTCGGTGAGTTGCACGCCGCGCGCCGTGCGTCGAACCAGTGCGTGGCCTGCCTCCGATTCGAGCAGGGCGATCTGTTGGGAGACTGCCGACGGCGTGTAATGCAAGGCGCGCGCGGCGCCAGACAGGGAGCCGGATCGAGCCACGCTGACGAGCACCATCATGCGTTTGATGCTCATGCGCGTCGAGTCGTCCATGCATGCAGCCTACAGTTCTACTTATAGGGGTGCAACAAAATATCGTTTGCGCTGAAAATGGGATCGCGACAAGATGGCGACGCGACATTGTGGTCATGCCCGCCGTAGCTCGGCATCAGCGCGAACGTCGCCCTTAGGACGAGACGGGTGGATCATGAGCTATGAAGCGGGACACGACGCACGCGTGCAGACCGCCGACGTTTCTCGCGAACTCTGCATCCACGCGTTGCACGTCGGCGACATCATCGACTGGCCGACGCCCGCCCTCATCCACATGCGTGGCTTCCAGGAAATTCGTGACATCCCGCTCATCATGTTCGTCATCACCGGCGGGCCGTCTCCCATCGTCGTCGACACGGGTGGTGCCTCGCCAGCCGAAGTCGCCGACGTGCACGGCTACACGATGCGCCAGTCGGAGCAGCAGCGGCCCGAGGTTGTGCTCTCTTCCCTCGGCATCGACCCACTCGACGTGCGGCTGGTTGTGAACTCGCACCTGCACTGGGACCACTCCTCGAACAACCACCTTTTTCCCAATGCACGCATCGTGGTGCAGGAGTCAGAGCTCGCGTACGCGCTCGACCCGGAACAACCACACCGCAAGCCCTACGAGCAGTTGGGGCAACGCGAGCCGCGCTGGCAGTCGGGGCGGGACCGATTCGACATCGTCCGAGGCGACGTTCAGATTGCTCCCGGAGTCAGAGTCATCCATCTTCCCGGCCACTCGCCGGGTTCTCAGGGCGTACTTGTGTCGACCACGAGCGGTCGCTTCCTGATCACCGGAGACTGCGTAGGCAGCTACGAGAACTGGAAAGGTGACGACTTCGTCGACCACTTCCCCTCCGGCACATTCACCAGCCTTCCCGAGTACATGTCTAGTTTTCGACGCATCGAGGAACTCGACTGCACAGTCATTCCGAGCCACGATTTCGAAGTCGTAGCAGAGGGCATTTTCACTTGAACTCCCCTACCAACCGTCCAAAGGAGGACACCGTGGTTGACACCGCACATCCCACCGTCGAGCGCTCAGGAGCGTCGCAGTCGCGTGCACACGAGACCCGAAAGGTCGCTTTCGCCAGTCTTGTCGGAACGAGTATCGAATGGTACGACTTCTTCATTTACGGCCAAGCGGCGGCCCTGGTTTTCAACGTTCTGTTCTTTCCGAACCTGGACCCGGCTCTCGGCGTGCTCGCGGGACTTGCGACGTTCGGCGTGGGCTTCGTGGCTCGACCCATCGGCGGTATCATTTTCGGCCACTTCGGCGACCGGATCGGGCGGAAGACCGCTCTCGTGACCACACTCCTCCTCATGGGCACCGCGACATTCCTCGTCGGTGTGCTTCCAACCTTCGACCAGATCGGCATCTGGGCGCCGATCCTGCTCGTCGTGCTGCGTCTCGTACAGGGCTTTGCGGTCGGTGGCGAATGGGGCGGTGCGGTACTCATGGCTGTCGAGCACGCGCCCAAGGGCAAGCGCGGCTTCTACGGCAGCTGGCCGCAGATGGGCATCCCGATCGGACTCATCTCCGCCTCCACGATCCTCTACGCTCTCTCGGTCGGCCTGCCCGAGGAGCAGTTCCTCGCATGGGGCTGGCGGGTGCCCTTCCTTGCCAGCATGATCCTTGTGATCGTCGGACTCGTCATCCGGCTCAAGGTCTCCGAGTCTCCGCTGTTCAAAAAGCTGCAGGAGGAGGGCAAGAACCTGAAGGTGCCGCTCCTCGACGTGCTCAAGAACGCCTGGGGTCGCACGCTGCTCGCGATCTTCATGCAGGCATCCGTGAATGTGGGCTTCTATGTCATCGGCACATACTCGATCAGCTATGCGGCGACATACGTCGGGATGACGCGGGGGGAGACGCTCGTGGCGCTCATGATCGCCGCCGTCCTCGACCTCATCGCCATTCCGGTCTGGGCGATGGTGTCGGATCGAGTTGGTCGAAAGCCGATACTCATCTTCGGATCGATCGTGCTGGGTGTGTTCATGTACCCGTTCTTCCTCATGGTGCAGTCGGGCGATGTCGTACTTCTCACGATCGCAATCTCGATCGGCCTGGTGTTCGGGCACGCTCCGGTCTACGCCTTGCTCTCGAGCGTGCTTTCCGAGACTTTCGACGCCAAGTCCCGCTACAGCGGTGTATCGCTGTCGTACCAGCTCTCCGGTGCGATCATTTCTGGTCCGACCCCGCTCGTGGCGGCGGCTCTGGTGATCGGCGCGGACGGCAGTTTCACGCCGGTCGTCGTCATGGCGCTCATCGCAGCGGCCGTATCGGTGATCTGCCTCGTTTTCCTGAAGGAGACACGCGATTCGTCCCTCTGATAGATCTCGCGTGGCGTCGGGTATCTCCGGCACTCCCATTAGGAGCAAATGATGAAGATGCAGGCGGCAGTTCTCCGCGAGACCGGGCGCACACGACCCTTCGCGGTCAGCCGGGCCCTCGAGATCGAAGAGGTCGACCTCGAGGGCCCCGGGCCCGGCCAAGTGCTGGTGCGCGTTGCGAGCGCTGGCCTGTGCCATAGCGACCTGTCGGCGATTTCGGGCAACCGTCCCCGGGCGCTACCCGCCGTCGCCGGGCACGAGGGTGCGGGCGTGGTCGTCGAGATGGGTGAGGGAGTCCGCGACCTCGCCGTCGGCGACAAGGTGGTCATGGTGTTCGTGAACTCGTGTGGGACGTGCGAGTTCTGCGCAGTGGGCCGACCCAATCTATGCCAGTCCTCATGGACCGCACGCGCCGAGGGATCCCTCTCGGACGGCTCACGCAAGCTGGCGGTCGGGGGGAAGCCACTCCACCATTGGAGTGGGATCTCGTCGTTTGCGGAATACGCGGTCGTCTCGCGCTCGTCCCTCATCCGCATAGACGCCGACATTCCTCTTCTTGATGCCGCAGTGCTCGGGTGCGCAGTCATCACAGGTGTGGGCTCGGTGCTCAACACCGCTCAGGTGAGGGCAGGGGACAGCGTCGCGGTGACGGGCCTCGGCGGCGTCGGACTGAGCGCGGTCATGGGTGCCGCGGTCGCGGGAGCGTCGATGATTGTCGCAATCGACACGGTGCCAGCGAAACTGGAACTCGCGCTCGAACTGGGCGCGACCCACGCCATCAATGGCCGAGAAGCAGACGCTATCGATCAGGTACGCGACCTCACCAGAGGTGGAGTCCAGCACTCCTTCGAGATGGCCGGGGTGCCCGCCGCCACCACGTCCGCATACGCGATGGTGCGTCGTGGTGGGCAACTGGTGATCGCGTCTCTTCCGCATCCCGACGCGGTGCTCGAGATTCCCCTCGCGTCGCACGTCGGAGAAGAAAAGCGAATCGTCGGTGCCTACATGGGCAGCTCCGTTGCAACGCGGGACATACCCCGATACGCGGAGCTCTACCGCCAGGGCAGGCTGCCCATCAACCGACTTCGATCCGCAGTGCTGCCGTTGAACGACATCAACATGGGCTTCGACAGACTGGCGGACGGCAAGGCAGTGCGCGACGTCATTGGATTCACGTCGGCGCTCGCTGAAGAGACGATCAACGCATGAGCGAGAGCCCCGAGGAAATGATCGCTGAGTTCATAGCGGTGGGCGATGCGACGGGAACAGGATCTCGCGAACGAGCGCGGTTGTTGCTAGCCGATGCGGCCGTCCTGTCGCAGGCCAACGCCGAGGTGCCCGGTTTCGGGGCAGTGCACGAAGTCGGCGTGGGAACCGGTCGGCACCTGAGTTGGGCAACGGGCAACCGGCTCGGCCCCAATGACGCCGTCTTCGCCAACGCCTGCGCCATCCACGCTCGCTTCCAGGACGACACCGACATGAGCACGTGGAGTCACCCCGGGAGCTTTGTCGTCCCGGCCGCAGTCGCGGCGGCGACAGAGTCGGGGGCTTCGTTTGCTCGTCTGCTCGACGCCATTGTCGTCGGATACTCCGCGACCCGCTGGCTCGGCGCCGACGGCATCGTCGCCGCAGCGCTCAAGGCGCGCGGCTTTCGCCCGAGCCCGATATTCGCGCCCCTCGGCGCGGCGATCGCTGCGTCCCGGGCGCTCGGTCTGGACCGGGTCGCGGCAGAACACGCGGTCAACGCCGCCGCTCTCATCGGCAGGGGCACACTGCACAGCGTCGGCAACGGGGGCGACGACTGGCGTCTGCACAACGCGGGCGGGGCGCGCGACGGATTCGGTCTTGCGCTGGCCGCCCAACGCGGCATGCGATCCGCCGCCGACGCGCTCACCGCAGAGAACGGGTTCCTCCGCACCGTCACAGGCAGTGCCGACATTCCCGCAGTGTGGCGCACGGCGCCGACCGGCGAGCTTATCGAGCGGGTGTGGCACAAGGCGCTCCCCGTCCTCGGTGACGTCATGTCCGCCGCACTCGCCGCTCGCGAGATCGGGCGGCGCCTCGAAGGATTGCGTGTGGACGGCGTGACAGTGCAGATGAACGCCAAATATGCGCTGTTTCCCGGCACGCAGCAGCGTCCCCCGTATGCGAGCGCGACGGCTGCCCAGGCCAGCGTGCGATTCGTCGTCGCTCAATTGCTCGTGCGCGGCGACCTGCGCTACACCGATCTCGTGCATCACGACGACCCCGAGGTGCTGCGGGTCGCCGATCAGATCGACGTCGTCCCCGTCGAGGGGATGCCGTACGAGGACGCCATCGTCGAGGTGCGCGCGGGCGGGAGGGCCGAACATTTCCAGGCGGCCGATCTTCCACCGACGCTCTTCTGGCGCGATCGCCCAGAGCAATACGACCGGGCCGAGCACATCCTGGGCGCCCGGGGAGTCGCGATCTCTCGCTCCATCCTCGACGCGGATGAATCGGATTCCGCCGAGACGGTCCTGGACCGGGCACTCGTTTCATCATCGAACGCACCGAAGGAGCACCATTGATCGAGCACTCCGCACACTACGACGTCATCGTGATTGGCGGGGGGAACGCGGGATTCGCGGCTGCTGACGCTGCAGCCGAGCGAGGACGTCGTGTTGTGCTTCTGGAGCGCGGTGAGCGCGAGATGGCCGGCGGCAACAGCTTCTATACCGCCGGGGCGACGCGGATGAACCACGCCGGGCTCGACGACATCGTGGATTTCATCGAACCAGACGCTCGACACGAAATCACGGAGGTTCCTCCGTATAGCTCCGAGGAGTATCTGCGGGACCTGCACAAGGTCACCGAGGGACGAACCGATCCTGATCTCGCCCAGGTGCTGGTGACCGAAACGCAGGACGCCGTGCGCTGGCTGCACTCGCTCGGGCTCAAGTTCCGGCTCATGTACGAGCGGCAGGCGTACGAGCGTCCCGACGGGAGCTACCTGTTCTGGGGAGGCCTCCACGTCGGCAACGTCGGTGGCGGTGAGGGGATGATCGCTGATCACACGCGGGTTGCCGAAGAACTCGGCGTCGAGATTCGATACGGGGCCCGCGCAACCGACCTCATTCTGGATGGCGACGACGTAGTGGGCGTGCAATACGAGGGTCCGGATGGCACGCTCGAACTGCATGCGGAAAGCGTCGTCATCGCGGCCGGCGGCTTCGAATCGAACGCAGAATGGCGTGAGCAGTACCTCGGGCAGGGGTGGGGCAACGCGAAGGTGCGCGGCACGCCGTACAACACAGGTGACATGCTCACCGCTGCGCTCAAGAACGGCGCGGCGAAGGGTGGCGACTGGACGACTGCCCACTCCGTGCAGTGGGACGCTTTCACCGCACAGAACGAGTCGAATCGCGAGCTTACAAACAGACTGACGAGGCAGAGCTATCCGCTGGGCATCATCGTCAACAGCAGGGGAGAGCGCTTCCTCGACGAGGGCGCCGATTTTCGCAACTACACCTACGCGAAATACGGCAAGGAGATACTCAAGCAGCCAGGCTCCGTGGCCTACCAGATTTTCGATGCCACTCTGCGCCCGATGCTTCGCACCGAGGAATACGACATGCCGGGCATCAGCGTTGTCATCGCCGATTCGATCGAGGAGCTCGGCCGCGAGCTCGACGTCGATGCGGAGCAGTTCTCTCGCACCGTCGCCGAGTACAACGCCTCCATCGACACCACGATCACGTTTGATCCGACCGTGAAAGACGGCCGTGCCGCCCGGGTCGTGCCCCCTAAGAGCAATTGGGCGTCACCCCTCGACGTCGGACCGTTCTACGCCTACCCGGTCACCTGCGGGATTACGTTCACCTTCGGCGGCCTCAAGGGCGACACTCACGGGCGGGTACTGGCCGAGTCGGGGGAGCCGATCCCCGGGCTTTTCGCCTGCGGCGAGGCACTGGGCGGCCTGTTCAGTGTCAACTATCCCGGTGGGTCCGGCCTGGCCGCGGGAATGGTGTTCGGGCGGCGCGCAGGGAGCCTTGCCTGATCGCCGCTCGTCACGTGTGCGCGTTGCTCGACCGCCCCAGGCCCTCCAGTTCCGCCATGAGGGTACCCGAGTCGGCCTCGGCGCGGATCTTCATCCCGAGGTCGGCCGCCGCGGCGCGATACGACGGCTCTCTCAGCATCGTCATTATGGCGTCGGCTATGGCGGCTGCATCTGCACGCCGGGACAGCGTCTTCCCGACGCCGTGGCGCACTGCGCGGGCGGCGTTGTCGGGGCTGATCGCGACCGAGCGGGATGCACAAGGCGGGCACCCCGGCTGCAATTGCCTTGATCAGCGTGCCGTGGCCCGCGTGGGTGACCACGAGGTCGGCCTTCGGGAAAATCTCGCGGTGCGGAGGCGACGTCTGCTGCGAATCTCGCCGACAAACCGGTGATTAGAAAGACGTTGCGGCGCCGTCGGCCAGGATCGGTAGGTCGCGCCCGTCCGCACGACATCCGCAGCGAGCGCCGCGTCGCCGTAGACCACCACGTCATGACCACGTTCGACGAGCAGGCGAGCGACGCCGAGGTTTGGCGGGGTCGCTCCACCCCATCCCAGATCGCCGTCAGGTACTTCCTGTCGCGAAACCCCGCATACCCTGATCGGGTGTTCGGATAACAGTGGCGCCTTCGCCCTTGGCCATAATCATGGCCCCGACGCCGCGATCGTTCAACCGCCCTCAGCCGCCGGTCTGGCTGATCGTGAAGGCGGTGAGAAATCCCACAGCGGTGACAAGGCCGGTGAGCAGGTGGTGCTCCTCGAAAGCTTCGGGAATCATGGTGTCGGCCAGCATCGCGAGTATGGCACCGGCGGCGGTCGCAGTGATGAACGCGACGAGCCCGTCCGAGGCGTTCTGCAGGCTGACATACCCGACGAGCGAAGCGATTCCCGAGATCAGGGCGATGCCTCCCCACACCCCGAATACGTATCGGGCACTCCGGCCTGCCTTCTTCATCCCGGCGGCGCTGGAGAGGCCCTCCGGAACGTTGGAGATGAACACCGCTGCCAACATGGCGGGGCTGACCGCGCCGCCGGCGACAAGACCGAGGCCGAGGACGACGGATTCCGGGATGCCGTCGAGTAGCGCTCCAATCGCGATCGCGGTACCGCTGCCCGGCGTGTCCGTTTCGGAGGGCTGTTTTCCGCCGGAGCGCTTCCGGTGTTGGGCTCCGCGCCCGGCCAGCACGGCGTTCGCCGCGACGTAGACGCCGGCGCCGGCCAGAAAACCGGCCGCGGTCGCCCACAGCCCGCCGGAGCGGGCGGCCTCGTCGACCAGGTCAAACGCCAGGGCGGAGAACAAGACTCCCGCGCCGAAGGACATGACCAGGGAGACGACCTTGGGTGGGATGTTCCACCTCCACGACAACGCCGCGCCGAGCACGAGCGCCGCGCCCGCCACCGTTCCCCACAACGGGGCCTGCAACCACAGCGGCATGCTCGTCCACCTTTCGCCGGAGTTTGACTCACGGCTATTGTGCATGAGCTGCGGCCATGCGCCGAACGAGGCGGTCAGCTATCGATGAGCGACGGTCGCCACCTCCAGAATGTCCGGTTCGAAAAGCTGCAGGGCCGAACCCGTCCACCGGCACAACTCCAGCTCGGATGTCTGCAGCCCGAGAACGACTGCGCCGGTCGAGAGGTAGAACATTCCCATGGCCGAGCGCCCTCATTCCTGCGTCGGCCTTCTGATGCCAGCCACGGACTCCGGAGGCCGGTCGTGGGGTCCCGCCTCTGCCAGGGCGAGCACGAGTACGGCCTCTGCACGGGTCGCCCGCCTGCCGGCACCAGCGAGGATCGGTGTCGGTGTCGGTGTCGGTGTCGGTGTCGGCGTCGATGGCGAACAGCGAGTAGTTCGGGTACCGAGGTTTCGTTCCGGGGATAGACGCCCGACAGCCAGCGCCCGATGGAATCCTCGTAGGCGAGGTTCTGCACCCCGTAGGTGGTGTTGCCGGTGTGAACGAAGACTTGCCCCGGGGCATGACTGGATTACTGCGGTGAGGGTCGGACTCCACGAGGGGGCGCTCGTACCGAGACCACTCCGTCACCGGGTATTGAAGGAGAACCTGGTCGTTGTCGTCGCGGCTCTCGTCTGCGAAGACACCGTAGGCGACGGTGAGAAGGTGCTCGCCGTCAGTCCCGCCGAACGCGGGACCGAAACTGACGCCGTCGATGCCCCTGCACCTGTGCCGGCAAGGTGCACGGTCGATACCAGCGACGAGGATTGGGCGTCCATGCCGAGCTCCGTGATTGCAGTGCCGTCAAGAATCGCGATATAGAAGGCCTCGGCCTCCTTGTCTTCGAGGGAGGCGTAAATGCGGCCGCCCGCTTGATTGAAGTCCCATCACCCGCCGTTGAGGCGTGTGCTTATGTTCTCGCGTTTCCGCACCGGAACCATCCATCGTTCGTGGATAATCGGTCCGGAACAGACTCCGGAGGTCGCATTTGTTATCCATCGCGTATGTGAGCGTCGCAGCGACGCCGCTGTCGGACGGCGATGTCGCCGCCCTGTTGATTCGCGCCCGAGAGAACAACGAGCGAGACGACATCACCGGCGCACTTCTCTATCACGGTGGTCGTTTCGTCCAGATCATCGAAGGTGCCGACGAACAGGTGCGAGCCAAATTCGCGACTATCGCCGCCGACCCCAATCACCGCAATGTTCAGATGATGCGAGAGAAGTCGATCGAGGTGCGCCAGTTCCCCGAATGGACGATGGGTTTTCGCGCGCTGAGTGACGATTCGGTGAAGGAACTCGAGGGCTTCGAGGACTTCTTCGAGCGCAGGGGCAAGACGCGACTCATGCATGCTGACAACGAAGCTCAACAGTTTTTGGAGTGGCTCGGGGAATACTGGCTCCCGGCCGCCTGATCCCGACGAGGCATCCGTTCTCACGGCGTGACGTGCGCCAACCCGTGGATCGCCCCGCGGGGTCTACGCGAGCGGAGGGCCGGGTCCGTAAGGTCGGGGTGAGAGGGAGGCCGGGATGGCACGGGCATCGACGACATCGGCATCGGGGAGCAGTGCGGTTCTGCGCGACGAGTCGTTCTGGTCGGCATTCCATCGGCGTCGGCATAATGGCCGCGGTCGATGAAATCGTCTTCCACCAGCTCCTGGCATGGCACCATTTCTACGACCGGGCGACGTCCGACCTCGCCCTGGTATCCGAGGGCCTGCTCCACGCCGCGGAACTGATCGCGCTCGTGGCGGGGTTCTTCCTGCTGGCCGCCGCGCGGCACCGCGAGTTCTCCCCGATCGCAGCCACTCGATTCTCGCGAAGCAGATTTTCGGTCACCCGCCGACCGGCTCCGCGGCTCCCGCCGCCGAGCTCGGCGCGATGATCATGTCGTACGGCGGCGACCTCCTCGAGGTGGCGCTCCTCATCGTTTTTTCTCGCAGTGGTTCGCCGACGCCCGTCGCACGGACGCCCGGCGACTCCGTCTCGGCGTGGGCGGCGCCGGCCGCTGACGGCGAGGCGGCGATCAACCCACGGAACCCCTGCCGCGGGTGCACGCGGTTGGTTAGCATCGCCGTCATGGCACGCATACTCTTCGATACCGCGACCACGATCAACGGGTGGATCGCCGACACCGACAACTCCCTGGCGTGGCTCTTTGCGGTGGACGGCGGGGAGCATCCCGACGACGGTCTCATCCCGACCGGGCTGGGGGCGCAGGTCGAGGGCTCGACGACCTACGAGTGGGTGCTCGCCGAGACAGACATCCTCGCCCATCCGGAGAAGTGGGCCGATTTTCACGGTGACCGCCCGACGTTCGTGTTCACGACCCGCGCACTCCCGACTCCGGAGGGCGCCGATGTGCGATTCGTTCGCGGCTCCGTGTCAGAGGTTCTGCCCGCCATTCGCGAAGCCGCGGGCGACGGTGACATCTGGGTCGTCGGGGGAGGCGACCTCGCCGGCCAATTCCTCGACGCGGGGGCCCTCGACAGGATTGCGCTGTCGATCGCACCGGTCGCACTCGACGGTGGTGCGCCACTACTCCCGAGACGCCTCGAATCCGACCGGCTGCGTCTGGTGTCAGCAGTGGCCCACGGCCAGTTCGCCCGGCTGATCTACGACGTGCTTCCCGGGAAACGGGCCGTGCCGAAATAGGATAGGTTAGGCTAACCTACATTGGCCGCTCCGGTGGTTGGCGCGGTCACGCGACGACCACCGGCGGCGTTCTCCCTTCGATTCGAGAGCGAAACCCCCATGCCTCCTCGTCGTCCCCTGATTGCCGCCGCCGCGGCTGCCGCCGTAGTGATGACCCTTGCCGGGTGCAGCGGCTCAGCCACCGCCAGCGACACGGCCGCGGCTCCCCGCGACGGTTACCCCATCACGATCGAGCACGCCCTCGGCACGACGACCCTCGATGCGAAACCGGAGCGCGTTGCCACGGTGAACTGGGCGAACCACGAGGTCCCACTCGCGCTCGGAGTCGTGCCGGTCGGCATGGCTGCGGCCAATTTTGGCGACGATGACGGCGACGGCGTGCTGCCCTGGGTCACCGAAAAGCTCGACGAGCTCGGCGCCGACGTTCCCGTGCTCTTCGACGAGACCGACGGCATCGATTTCGAGGCCGTCGCCGACACGAAGCCCGACGTGATCCTCGCGGCCTACTCCGGCCTGACCCAGGAGGACTACGACACCCTGAGCGAGATAGCCCCGGTCGTTGCATACCCGGAGGCTCCATGGGCGACCTCGTGGCGCGACGTGATCGCCTTCAACAGCGAGGGGCTCGGCATGGCGGACGAGGGCGACACGCTCATCGCCGACATCGACAAAGAGATCACCGACGCCGTCGCCGCCTACCCGCAGCTTGAGGGCAAGTCCACCATGTTCCTCACCCACGTCGACCCCACGGACCTGAGCGAGGTCAGCTTCTACACCGCCAACGACACCCGTTCCGCGTTCTTCGAGGATCTCGGTCTGTCGACACCGGCGAGCGTCGTCGAGGCGTCCTCCGACGATTCCGCATTCTCGGGCACCATCAGCGCCGAGCAGGTCGACATCTTCGCCGACGTCGACATCATCGTGACCTACGGTGACGACGAATTGATCGCAACCCTCGAGGGCGACCCGCTGCTCTCCCAGATGCCCGCGGTCGCGAACAACGCCATCGTCGCGCTGCCCGGAACGAGCCCGCTCGGCACCGCGGCGAATCCGACCCCGCTCGCCATCTCCTGGGTGCTCGACGACTACCTGGCGCTCCTGGCCGAGGCGGCCGACAAGACCACGTGACCGCAACCATAACGCGCCGGGATTCGAACGTCGCCTCGCTACGGCGCCCGAATCGGGTGCGCCTGTCGTGGTTGCTCGCCCTCGTCGTGCTGCTCGCGCTGCTCATGGTGGCATCGCTCGCGATCGGCTCGCGCACCGTCTCGATCGGCGACATGCTCCTGGGTCTCGGCGGGTCGCTCGACACCCTCGGGCAGGCCGCCGTGAACAAACGAGTGCCGCGCACACTGCTCGCGGCGATCGTCGGGGCGGCACTCGGTCTCGCGGGCGCCGTCATGCAGGCGGTCACCCGCAATCCGCTCGCCGATCCCAGCATCCTCGGCGTCAACATGGGCGCCTCGCTCGCCGTCGTCACGGGCATCGCCTGGTTCGGGCTCTCCACCGCCACGGGCTACATCTGGGCCGCCGTCGCGGGAGCGGCCGTCGCCGCGGTCTTCGTGTACACGGTCGGCTCTCTCGGGCGTGGGGGAGCGACACCACTGAAGCTCGCGCTGGCCGGGGCCGCGACATCCGCCGCCCTCGCCTCGTTCGTGACCGCGGTCTCGCTGCCGCGAGGAGACATCTCGGCGACCATAGTCTCGTGGCAGATCGGCGGGGTAGGTGGGGCGTCGTTCGACAGCATCCGGCCGATGCTGCCCTTCTTTGTCGCGGGCTGCGCCATCAGCCTGCTCGCGGCACGCAGCCTCAACTCGCTCGCCCTCGGTGACGACGTTGCCGCGAGCCTGGGGGAGCGGGTCGCCGTGGTGCGTGTCGTCGCGGCCCTGGGCGCCGTGTTGCTGTGCGGGGCGGCGACCGCGATCGCCGGCCCGATCGGCTTCGTCGGTCTCGTGGTGCCGCACCTCTGCCGCCTCCTCGTCGGCGTCGACCAGCGCTGGCTGCTGCCCTTCTCGGCGCTCGCCGGAGCCGTTCTGCTCGTCGCCGCAGACGTCATCGGGCGAGTCGTTGCCCGGCCGGGCGAGATCGACGTCGGCATCATCACCGCCCTCATCGGCGCCCCGGTGTTCATCGCCATCGTGCGCCGACAGAGAGTGCGGGCACTGTGAGCGCGCCCGCGGCGACCGGTTCGACACTCGACCGGGTTCTCGGCGCCCGAGTGCGTCGCGCCAAGGGCCGGCGTCGCGTCATGCTGATTCTGGTCGCCCTCATCGCGGTTGTCGTCGTCGTGAGCCTCATGGTCGGCCAGACCTTCTATTCGTTTACCGACGTGGTGCGGGTGATTCTCGGTCAGGATGTACCGGGCGCCTCGTTCACGGTCGGCCGACTGCGCCTGCCCCGCGTCGTGCTCGCTACAGCTGCGGGTCTGAGCTTCGGCATGGCGGGTGTCGCCTTCCAGACGATGCTCCGCAACCCGCTCGCGAGCCCCGACATCATCGGCATCAGCGCCGGCGCGAGCGCGGCGGCGGCGTTCGCCATCGTGATTCTCGGGCTCAGCGGCACCGCCGTCTCGCTTGTCGCGATAGTCGCAGGCCTGGCCATCGCGCTCTTGGTCTACCTGCTCGCGTTCAAGGGCGGTGGCGGTGGCTCGCGGCTCATCCTGATCGGAATCGGCATCGCCGCCATGCTCGACAGCGTGACCGCCTACGTGATCTCGCGGGCGGGACAGTGGGACCTGCAGGAGACCCTGCGCTGGCTCTCCGGCAGCCTCAACGGTGCGAGTTGGCAGCAGCTCGCCCCGACCCTGCTGGCGCTCGTCGTGCTCGCTCCGGTGCTGCTCGGGCAGTCCCGCAACCTCGCGTCGCTTCAGCTGGGGGATGACACGGCGTCGGCGCTCGGCGTGCGGGTCGAACGCTCACGCCTCACCGTGCTCGTTGCGGCCGTCGGCCTGATCGCGTTCGCTACTGCGGCCGCGGGCCCGATCGCGTTCGTGGCCTTCCTTTCCGGCCCGATCGCGGCCCGCATCGTCGGCCCCCGGGGGTCTCTCCTCGTGCCCTCCGCCCTCGTCGGTGCTGCGCTCGTGCTCGTCGCAGACCTCTGCGGGCAGTACGCGTTCGGCACCCGCTACCCCGTCGGGGTGGTGACCGGAGTGCTCGGAGCCCCTTACCTCGTCTACCTCATCGTTCGCACCAACCGGGCCGGAGGCTCGCTATGACGCACAACCACACCCTCGTGGTCGACACGCTCTCGTTGGCATACGGCGACCGCACCGTCATCGACGCGCTAGACCTCGCCGTGCCTTCCGGCCGCATCTCGGCGATCGTCGGCCCCAACGCATGCGGCAAGTCGACCCTGCTGCGGACGATGTCGCGCCTGCTCGCTCCGCGCACCGGGCACGTGCTGCTCGACGGCGCGAGCGTGCATCGCATGCCGGCGAAGGAGCTCGCCAGAACGATGGGGCTCCTGCCGCAGTCGCCGACAGCGCCGGAGGGCATCACCGTGGCCGACCTCGTCGGTCGCGGTCGCCAGCCGCACCAGGGCATCTTCTCGCGCTGGACACGAGCCGACGACGTGGCCGTGGCCGACGCGCTCGACGCCACCCAGACCGCGGAGCTGGCCGACCGGGCGGTCGACGAACTCTCGGGCGGGCAGCGCCAGCGGGTGTGGATCGCCATGGCCCTCGCCCAGCAGACCGACGTGCTGCTGCTCGACGAGCCGACGACATTCCTCGACGTCAGCCACCAGATCGAGGTTCTCGACCTGCTCACCGACCTCAACCGGTCGAAGGGCACCACGATCGTCATGGTGCTGCACGACCTCAACCTCGCGGCACGCTATGCCGACCACCTCGTCGCCCTCGCCGGAGGCAGGGTCTACGCCGAGGGGGAGCCTGCGGCCGTGTTGACGGAGGACGTCGTGCGGGTGGTCTTCGGGATCGAGAGCAGGGTCATCACCGACCCGACATCGGAGAAGCCGCTCATGCTGCCCATGGGTCGCCACCACACGCGCGACGCTGGCGCGGCTACTCGACACGAGGAACCGACATGACCTACCCGACGACCCGCGCCTTCCGCGCCCGCGTCGCCCGCATCGAGCGGCTCACCCCCACCTTCGCACGCATCACCTTCACCGGCGACGACATGCAGCACTTCGGCGGTGACGGCTTCGACCAGCGCATCAAGCTGGTCTTCCCCCTCGCGAACGGGGAGTTCACCGACGTGGGGCTGTTCGACGAGCCGGTGGCACCGATGACCGTCTGGTATTCCCGCTGGCGAGCCCTGCCCGAGGCGACAAAGAACCCGATACGCACCTATACGCTGCGGGCCGTGCGCCCCCACGTCGCCGAGCTCGACGTCGACTTCGTGCTGCACGGCAGCGAGAGTCCGGCGTCGGCGTGGGCGAGCCGTGTGGTCGTCGGTGACGAGATCGTCATCATCGGTCCGGACAGGCGAAGCGGCGTGCAGGGCCGGGGCGTCGAGTGGCGCCCCGGGCGCGCCCGCACCGTGCTGATCGCCGGCGACGAGACGGCGGCTCCCGCGATCTGCGCTATCCTCGAGCAGCTCGACGTCGACGTCGAGGGTCTCGCGCTCATCGAGGTGCCTACAGCCTCCGACGCTCACGAAGTCACAAGCCGCTCGCGCGTGCAGATCCGATGGATGCCACGCGACGGCGCCGCACACGGCAGCGCTCTCACCCCCGCCGTCGAGCAGTGGGGCCGCGAACGTCGGCGCCCCGCCCCGTCGGCCGCGCCGCTGCCGGAGCCCGGCTCCGACGAGGTCCTGTGGGAGGCCCCCGCCGACGTTGTCGCCGACGAGTACGCCTGGCTGGCCGGTGAGGCGGGCGTTGTCACGTCGTTGCGTCGCCACCTTGTGCGCGACATCGGCATCGACCGCACCGCAGTCGCGTTCATGGGGTACTGGCGCGCCGGTCGCGCCGAGGGGTCATAGCCCTGCGGCATCCGCCGCCGACCGCGAGCGCGAGCGGCAGGTAGAGCCCGGACGTCGACGCCCAGAGCACGATCTCGGCGGCGGAACAGGCTCCGCCCATCTTCGGTGTCTAGGCTTCATGGAACCCCGGCTCAAGGAGAAGCAATGAAGTGCCCTAACGACTCTGCATTACTCGTCATGAGCGAACGGAGCGGCGTCGAGATCGACTACTGCCCCGAATGCCGCGGCGTCTGGCTCGACCGCGGAGAACTCGACAAGATTATTGACAGGGCCGAAGCCGAGGCCGCCCCCAGGCAGCAGCCCGCACCGGCCGCGCCCTCGATGCCGAACATTCCGTTCATCAATCCGCGCTCGGACGACCGCGGATACAACGACCGCGATCGCGGCTACGGCAATCACAACGACGGTCGCGACAACTACCGCCCGAAGAAGCGTGAGAGCTGGCTCGGCGACCTCTTCGGATAGCGCCAGATTGTCGACAGTCTCCAACTGACTGGCGCCCGGCGCACGGCCGTGGCACTGTGCTCGGCATGGCATTGACTCGCGCCCGGCGCCCCCTCACCTCGGTCACGACGATGAGCATGCGGAGGACGCGTCGCGTGCTCAACGCCTGGCCGCCCTTCGTCGGCGCCGGCATCAGGGTCATGGAGGCGAGCGCGGATTTTCTGTTCGTGCGGGTGCGGTTGCGCCAGTACCCGCTCAACACGAACGCGTTCGGCACGCACTTCGGCGGGTCGATCTACGCGATGACCGACCCGTTCTACGCGATCATGCTCGCGCACCACATGGGTGCCGAGTACGCGGTGTGGGACAAGGCCGCCGAGGTCGACTATGTCGCGCCCGGCAGGGGAGACGTGTTCGCCGAGTTCCGGCTCGACCCTCCGACCATCGACGAGATTCGGCGCGAGGTGGCGGACGGGCAGAAGCACCTGCGGTGGTTCACCGTCCCGGTGGTGGCGAGCGACGGAACGACGGTCGCGGTCGTGCGCAGGCAGCTCTACATTCGGCGGCGCAGGGCTGCGGTCGCGTGAGCGCCGCATTGTCGCGGGTCACCGGCCTTGTCGGCGGCATCCGCAAATTCTAGGCTTGTGGTCATGGCGGCGAAGGACGAGCGAAGCGACGCCCGCCTCTCTGTGGCGCGGTATCAGGTGGACCGGCTCGCGCACGAGAGCGGTGAGGCGGAACCGGAGAAGGACACCGCCGGGCAGGCGGGCATGGAGCAGCGGGCACAGTACGTCGAGATCGCCATTCAGCAGGCCATGCGCCGCGGCGAATTCGACAACCTGCCCGGGGCGGGCAAGCCGCTCGAGGGGCTGCAGCAGGCGCACGACCCCGATTGGTGGATTCGCCGCAAGATCGAACGCGAGAAGCTCACCGGCCTCGGACCGCCGGCACTCACGCTGCGCACCGAAGACGCGCAACTCGACGCGCGAATCGACAGGCTCACCTCGGAGGGCGCCGTGCGCGAGATTCTCAGCGACTTCAACACGCGCGTCATCAACGCCCGCCGACAACTGCAGGGCGGCCCGCCCGTCGTCACACCGACGCGCGATGTCGACGGCGAGGTCGCGAGCTGGCGGGAACGACGCGAGGCGCTCCGGCGAGAGCTCGAGCAGAAGAGGCGGCAGGATGACGCGGCGCTCGCCGCAATGACGTGGCGCGAGCGACGCCGGGCACGACGCGACAGCCGCTGAGCCCGCGAAAGACGACTCTGAGGCGTCGACGCCGTGACGGCGCACAACGCTGGAACGTTGGGTTCCGCTTCGTGGGGCGGCTGCGTCACACTGCCACCATGACACCTGTGCCCGCTGTACTCACGACCGTCCTCGCCGTGACACTCCTGGCGGGATGCGCGCCGAAATCCGTCGCCCGGGACAGCTATCCGGGGGCGGTGCCCGGCGCGCCGCAATCGGAGGGTGTCATCGGCGAGGAAGGCCCTGTCGCCGTCTGGCTCGACGAGGGGGAGAGCTTCGCCGTCACGACCTTCGGCAGTTCGAGTTGCCCCCCGGTGCCCACCGGCATCGAGCAGACGGCGACCGACGCGGTGATCATTCGCCTCGAGAGGGCATCGACCACGGTGTGCACCGCCGACATGGCGCCGACGACCCACGAGTTCGTGCTGGCCGGACCGACGGACGATCGGCCGGTGACCGTCACGCTGAGTGGGGAGTCGTCCGATGAGGAGACCGAACTGCGCCTCGAATGATCTCGGCGGCCACCCGCTCCGGTGCCCGCTCGGGCAGCCAGTGATTCTCGTCGAGCTCCACGAATCGGTACGGCGCGTCGACGTGATCCGCCGTGCCCTCGGCCGCCCGGCGCCCGAGGGCCTGGTCGCGCGAGCCCCACACGTATGTCGTCGGCACGAGGGCTGCGCCGATGCGTGTGGTTCGTGCGCTCGGCAGCCACATGCCGCGATACCAGTTGAGTGCGCAGCGCAGCGTGGTGCCCGTGCTCATGAACGTTGCGTAGTCCTCCGCGAAGGGGTGCGGCAGGCCGGAGCGCATCAGCAGCCCGGAGAGGGCCGGGCGCAGCACGGCCTCGGGCAGGCACGGCAATTGGAAGAAGCCCATGTACGACAAGCGCACCAGTTGGCCGGGGCCTGCGCTCGACGGCAGCAGGGCCGAGGGGTGCGGGGTCGACAGCACTGTCACGCCGCTCAGCCGCCCCGGCGCGCGTGACGCGAGCCGCCACGCGACGAAACCGCCCCAGTCGTGCCCGACGACGTGCGCGCGGCGCACACCCGCGGCGTCGAGAAGTGCGAGCACGTCGAGCGCGATGGCATTGCCGCGGTACCTCGACCGCTCGAGCGGGGCTGCGCCGGGCGAATACCCTCGCTGGTTCGGTGCCAGCGTGCGGATGCCCGCCGCCGTCAGGAACGGCGTGACGAGCCGCCACGCGCCGCGGTGCGCCGGAAAACCATGCAGCAGAACGACAACCGGCCCGTCGAGCGGCCCCTCGTCGGTGACCTCGAAGGTCAGTCCCGCGCGCGAAAAGCCATGGATGCGTTCACTGCTCATCGGGCCATGCTGCCGGTGAACCCCCGCTCGGGGAACCGGGTTGACGAGCTCCCGCGGGTGCAACGGCGGTGGGCGTTCCCATTTCGAGCACACCGACGAGCCGGTTCGGCACGCCCCAGTCGTCGAGTTCGAAGCTCGCCACCCCACCGGATCGCTCGTTGGCCACGTGCAGCCAGCGCCCGTCCTCGGCGTGGTGCCGCGGCCAGTCGCCGCCGGAGGCGACATCGGCGATGGCCGAGAGCCGGCTGCCGTCACCCCCGATGCCGAGGGTCGCGATGCGGTTGGAGCCGCGCACGCCCACGTGCAGGTGGGATCCAGTCGCGGCGAGCGAGATCTCTGAGCACGCGTCACCCTCGGCGGCGGCCTCGGCCGTCGCCTGCACCGCGCCGACGATGCGCCACGAGGCATCCGCCGTCTTGAGAATGAAGATCTCGTTGGAGTACTCGGTCACGACATAGACGTGGCCGCTCGGGTGGGCGGCGAGGTGCCGGGGCCCTGCGCCCGTCGGCAGGCGCACCTCGTGGTCGAGCGAGAGCAGTGCCCCCTGCCGCCGCCACACGCGCACGCTGTCGTGGCCGAGGTCGGTCGTGAGCAGGGTTCCGTCGGCGAGCTCGAGCGACGTGTGGGCGTGCGAAGCGCGGTCTGCGGATGCCGCGGCCGAACCTGCGACGGAATCGACGGACGAGGCCGCGACCCGGGGCGGGCCCTCGACCGCGCCGCGCGCATCGAGCCCGAAGGTGACGACCCTGCCGTCGCCGTAACAGGCGGCCACGAGAGTCGTGCCGTCGCGGGTGATCGAGAGGTGGCACACCGAGTCGCCGGCGGTGATCGGCGGGCCCTGCGGGTGCAGTCTGCCCGTGGCATCCGGTGCGAACGACTGCACGGTTCCCGAGGGCTCGAGGGCCGCGTAGACGACGGGGAGCGTGGGGTGCTGGGCGACCCACGAAGGGGAGTCGGCCGGCGTCGACCACTCCAAAGCGAGCGCGCCGGCGGCGTCGCGGCGCACGAGGCTGATGCCGGCGCCCGAGCCGTCACCGTCGGCTGTGTACGAGCCGATCCAGAAAGTGGTCATGCACCCGGTGTGGCAGCGCGCCGGCGGCCCCGCGCTAGCGACGGACCCGCCGGATCGCGGCGACCGCGAGCCCGCCCGCGATGACCCAGGGGCCGGCGACGAGCAGCGGGTCGATCCAGGTGTGATTGAGGTCGACCCGCCCCTTGCCGAACCGCGACGAGATGGGGCGATGGGAGAACTCGCTCAGCACACCGGTCTCGGTGATCGGGTTGTCGGGGCGCAGGGTGACGAAGGAGACGAGGTGGCTTTCGATCGCGTCGACGCGGTCGGCCGCGAGGAGGATCAGCCAGTGCGCCGCTCGTGCCTCGCTGTAGCGGGCGTAGGCGTACCTGCGCATGACCCCCGACAGCCCCTTCGGCGGCGCCGAGGTGCCGAACACCGGGGTGAGGAAGCGATGCTCGATCGAGCGCTCGCGCGGCCAGATCTCGGGCTGGCGCTCCGGAAAATTCCAATGCGCCCCAGTGGGCTCCGACTTCTCCTGCGGCACCGACGGGCGATCCTTCGGGTCGAGGTCGGCCCCCCAGCCGGGTATGCGGGCCCGCAACTGCTCGTTCGACTCGCGGCGCTTCGGGCTATCTGACGTGTACGGCACGGTGTTCCTTTCCTGCCCGGACTAGCCGGCGCTCGGAACGATGATCGGCTTGATGCAGTCATCGAGTTTCGACGAGAAGATGTGGTACCCCTCCGCGATGTGCTCCAACGGTATGCGGTGCGTCACGATGTCGTTCGGTTTGAGGTACCCGTTGCGGATGTGCTCGAGGAGTCTCGGCCACTGCCGCTTGGCCGGGGCCTGATTCATGCGCAGCGTGAGGCCCTTGTTCATTGCGTCGCCGAACTTCACGGCGCTGAAGATGGGGCCGTATGCGCCCATGACCGAGATGGTTGCGCCCTTGCGAACGGAGTCGATCGCCCAGTTCAGCGCGATGGGCGAGCCGCCCTGCAGCTTGAATTTGGCGGATGTCACGTGCTGGAGGAAGTTGCCGTCGGCTTCGGCGCCGACCGCCTCGATCGCGACGTCCGCCCCGAGGTGGTCTGTGATCTTCTTCATGTGCACGACGATGTCGTCGTACTCCGAGAAATTGTAGGTCTCCGCGTGCGCGAACACCCTGGCCTTCGCCAGCCGGTACTCGAGGTGGTCGATGACGATCACGCGTCCGGCGCCCATGAGCCACGCGGACTTGGCGGCGAAGAGGCCGACGGGCCCGGCGCCGAAGACCACGACGGTGTCGCCCTCGCTGATGTCGCCGAGTTGCGCGCCGAAGTAGCCGGTCGCGAGCGCGTCAGTCATGAGCAGCGCGTCCTCGTCGTCGAGCCAGTCGGGGATGAGACTCGGCCCGACGTCGGCGAAGGGCACGCGCACGAATTCGGCCTGGGCGCCGTCGTAGCCGCCGCAGGTGTGGGAGTAGCCGTAGATGCCGCCGACCGCGGTGGCGTTGGGGTTCACGTTGTGGCAGTTGGAGTACAGGCCGCGTGCGCAGAAGTAGCAGGAGCCGCAGTAGATGTTGAACGGCACCATGACGCGGTCGCCTCGCGTGAGGTTCTGCACCGAGGGCCCCACCTCCTCCACCACGCCGATGAACTCGTGGCCGAAGGTCATGCCAACTCGCGTGTCGGGCATCATGCCGTGGTACAGATGCAGGTCGGAGCCGCAGATCGCGGCCATGGTGACGCGGACGATCGCGTCGTTCGGGTGTTCGATGGTCGGAATGTCCTTCTCCTCGACCCGCACTTTGTACGGGCCGCGGTAC